>NZ_LWGJ01001082.1:0-12968 GCF_001635845.1 Oleiphilus sp. HI0132
CATCATAACCTTAATGCGGTTATCTGAAGTTCTGGCACTGGCGGCATCGTACCCTGTGTCTTTGCGTCTTCCCCACCAGTTAATCGTTACTTCTTCAGGCTCAGCATTATTCATTGACTGGAAGTACCAGTGACGTGCTTCAACATGTTTACCGGCAATATCCCATGAATTCAGATACCAAAAACGCAAGTGGTTGAGGTTAACAATACTCTCCAACGGCGTGTTTTGGTCGCCAATCCATAAGTCATATATCGCCGATGACTTATACCATTCTACTGCGACATCCTGGTCGGCTATCATATCGGAAATGTACCAACGCGTTCGTTCGCCCACCCAGTCGTTCTGGCCGTCGCCGTTTTCATCACCAAGATAGCTTTTGCCATTTTTTGACCAGAAGGGGTCTAGCAGTGCAATACGGTCGGGCATAACATTATCAGACAGAGTGCCCTCATTAATCCCATCATTAATCTGCTTGGCCACATAAACAGCTAATTGGTTCCCCAAAGAGTGGCCTGCAAATCTCAGGTTTTTGTTATTGTTAGCCAGTACTGCTGTGATTTGCTCAAAAGCGATTTCACCGACCGACTTGTTCGGTGCCTGTGACGTGCTGTAACTACCGTCATCTAGCCGATAACGCATACCTTTTGGGCCATTAGCACTCCACATTTTGGCTTCTGCATCTTTGACTTCAGCTTCATCGGCAAACTGGTTCCAGTAAAATACGCCAACGTTCCAACCCCTTTGCTTCCAGGATTTATGCGAGAGTGAGTTGCCATTGTTGGCGAAGGTAAAGTCTTCGCGGTCATAGCCATCTTGCGAAGAGCCATTCTGCCAGCCATGGAAATAAATAACCGTTGGCTTCGAGTCGTCATAGTAATTACTAATGGTTTCGTTAATCGTGCCATCAGCCTCAATTGCTTTGACCTGATTCTCTGCGCCATTTTGCACCCTAGCCCAGTGCAGGCCATAGTCTAGAAATTCCTCTCCAGCCGCTAATGCGATATCAGAACAGGCAAGCGTCAGGCCTAGTGTCATGACCTTGAGTGGATGAGTATTAAAGAAAGATTTAGGTTTCATAATTTCCCCGTTTTTATGTTTGTTTTGGGTACTTCTTATTGTTCCTTTAGTGCTACAACACACCACCTTCTTGTGGCGAAGGTACAGACTAAAAAACAATTACTTAGAAGGCTTTGGCAAAAATGGGCAAACTAGGTTGTTTAGGTTAAAAGGTATTTATTCGGGCTGGATATTCGAATTTTAGTGGAGTTGTTATTTACTCTGACTCGTTGACTTTCGCACGATCAACCTCGTGCTAACCCGCCTGCGAGCCGTGGAAGGCTCTGCCTACAGATTTGGAGACCACCGCCCCTTCGTTCAAAGCGTCTTCAGTAAATCTGACTGATAATCTTCGATGCTCACGCTCAAACCCAAGCTTTGTATTTTTTCTTCCAGTTCGCGTAAGTCAGTTTTTAGCTGATTGATAGTGAGCGTATTGTCATCCAGCTCATATACCTGAATAGAAGCTTTCAAGTGATAATATTTGATGATAAACGCTTGGTGATTGTTCTGTTCCAACGCTTGGTTTAAGGCTTTTGATTTTCGGTAAATTGCATTGAGCTCTTGTTTAAGCTGCCAGACATACCAAACTTCCGACATAAACGGCGTATTCCGGTTTCGGTATAAAGTATTTAGCACAAGCGCTACGGCAGACACTACACCCACCAGATTCAGAACGAAATTTGAACCTCCAGGTTCCCCAACTAAATGAATCAGTAGGGTTGATACGCTAAGCGCGATCGCCAATAAAGCAACAATGCTTCCAGCAATCACCCAGTTAAGGTGCTTTCGATAAGTTGTTTTATCAATATTCTGTAAATTCATATTCTTCTAACTAAAACCTCTAAATATTCAGTCTCAAGATAACAACAGAAACTTAAATAAAAATGGCGGCCAAAAAGGCTAATAATATAAGCGCTGTAACCGGTACAGAGATACCAGAAAAGTATTGTATTAACTTTGGCCCTTCCGTGACTTTCACAGCACTGAAGGCTTCTTCAGCATTTCTATATACCTCAGCTTTTAACTCAATGGGAGCACCTGTGATAATTTTTTCCCGAATCTCTTCAAGTTCTTCCAAACTCAAAAAATTCAAGTAAGGCTCGTTCTCACTATAACTCAGGATAATCGAGCGTATTTGATCACGATGAGAGTCTGGGGTACGAGAACAAGCGTTACAGACCTCAAAGGCTATAGCCTTATTCTCACCGCAATAAATACATATACTTATCATAATATCGTCATTGGCCTTGTGCTAAGAGAGTACTGCATGAAAGGAACAGCCAGCCTATCTTGGAAGATAAGCTAGCTTATTCTGGAATGCCTTAGCCTAATGCCCGAAGCTCTTCATAAGACCTTTAAGCTTGTCACCACCTTTCTCTTCAAGTTTCTCCATCAGCTTCTCTTTAGCTTTCGCTTTCAGTTTTTCCGTCTGCTTTGCTTTAGCTTCTTTGATAAGCTTATCAAGTATTTGTTTACCCATAGCCTGAGCAAGTTCCTTTGGAGGAAGGCCCGCACTTCCACCTACATTCGAGACAGCAAAGGTGGGGAGAGTTTCATCATACTTTTTCTGGCCAAGCGCACTCAGATCTAACGCTAGTTGCGTATCTTTGATAGTTAGCTTCTTGATCACGATGCGCACGTCGGAGTCTGCACCCGACTCTTCCTTAGTCTTGTCAGCACTGCCGCTTTTTCCTGAGTCAGCACTAGCCTGACTGGTAATCTGCTCAAGCAATACATTTAGATTACCTTTTCCTTGAGCATTCAATTCATACAGTGCCGAAAGTGAATCAACCAAGACTTCCCCAATGACAATCGGCATTTCAGTGATATTCTCTGTACCAATATCCAGGCGCACGATACCAAAACCAAGAGCTGACGTCGGGGTAAAGCCATTAGGGTTAGCGACAGAGAAATCGCTCAACTCACCAAAACCATCCATCAACCTGATATCAACACCCTCTACAACAACAGCGCTTTGTAAAGCCTTGCTGCCATGCGTTTCAACCTGCTCTTTAACGATGTCATTGAGTGAGCCGGCCAGGTAAGCAACACCTGCGACGGCGATTAGTATAATTATCAAAAGTGGTAATAGTATTTTCTTCATAAAGGTTACCTATGGCTGTTGTTGCTTATCTTTTAATTCGTTTTCGCGCTGATTGTGCCTTAATCTGGCCTTAATCACTAACTTCATTTTATGCATTCGATGACCACTGATGAATAATGCGATGGCTATCAAGCCTAGCACTCCGTGACCCGCCAGAGCCTGGCTTCCAAACTCCCGATACACGACATAGTCTTCGATTTGGCCGACAAAGCCAATCATTATGACAAAGCTCAAGAAAATTGCGATAAAGGTCGGTGCGCTGTGCGCACCGGCGGACTCCTTAAGCAGGCGCTTTTCGAGCCTGCCTTAATACTCCACTCGCTCTCCCCATGTTTTAATGATAGGAATCTCTCCCACCCAAACGGGAAGCACCAAGTCTTCAATGTCATCATTTGGGCCGCCCTGTCTTTGTTTCACTGCCCCTTCGTCGATGTCCATCCTGAGTAGTGATGTTGCCTGAAGTTCCTTTTCATTGGGTTGGCGAATTTGTTTCCAACGGCCGGTTTCGAGCTGTTCAACAAAGTGCTCATATGCGGCAAGCTGTTGCTGTTCATCTTCCACCAATTCAAAGTAGCCAAACAGTACAGCCGAACGATAGTTAGCACTGTGATGGAAGCCCGATTTCGCCATTACCCAGGCATTTAATTCAGCGAAGGATACACAGGCTTCGAGCCCACTCGTGAGTTGCTTAACCAGGCGACTGCCTCGACTACCATGGATATAAATCGCATTGTCGACACGCCAGCAAAGCATCGGGATAGACATAGGTTTACCTTCGGGCGCAAAGCAAATATGCGCCAGTTTTAGCTCATCAATCAAGGGGTATAAGTCGCTCTGTTGGTAACTGGCTCGTTTTGCTGCTCGCTTTATTTCAGAGCGCTGCGTTTTCTTTAAGGTCACCTCTATTCTCCTTTGTTATATAAAGATATTTCCTATCGCACTCGTATCTCTGTGCTTGACTCATGCTTAGTCTGAATCAATACTGGCCCCACATTAAGATCCAATAATTAATTTCTGGTGGTACCAATTTGAGCACTGAAGAATTTGACTCGTTACGTGACTTTTCTTTTTCTGGCACCGAGACACTGCAACATCAGCTGTATCAGGGGGTCAAGAACAGAATATTAGATGGACGATTAGTCTCAGGGAGGCGATTACCTTCTAGCCGTGCGCTGTCGAGTATTCTTAAGGTTAGCCGAAACACGGTTTCGGGCGCCTTCGAGCAACTGAAAGCTGAAGGCTACCTGCAAACGAAAAAAGGAGCGGGCCACTATATTGCGACCAATCTTCCTGATGATTATCTCAATGCTCAAACGAAGAACATCATGCGATTTGAGTCAAAACCAACCAAGATGCCGCTCTCTGATTCTGGAAAAGTCTTGCTCGGCGACAACAAGATCAGAGTCTATCGCAACACCAGTTTCGAAGCCGGTTTACCTGACCTCAAAGCTTTTCCCATCAAAAAATGGGGGCAAATATATCAACAACAAAGCCAGCGTATCGCCTTGCTTGGATATGATTCATTACAAGGTTCGTCCTACTTGAGAGAAGTGCTTGCCAGCTACTTAAAATCTTCACGAGGATTGGATTGCACACCCGAGCAAATCATCATCACGGTTGGCGCTCAACAAGCGGTCAATATCGCGATTCAAGTCATCTTGAATCACGGAGATGAAGTCTATTTGGAAAACCCGGGCTACATTGGAATGCGCGAAGCCTTTAAAGCACATCAGTGCAAAATTACCGGCATCCCGGTGGGTAAGAATGGCTTAGACCTACAAGCACTACCGAAGAAACCAAAGGGTAAAATCTTATGTGTCACACCGACTCATCAATATCCGATGGGCGGGATTATGCCTTTGGCAAATCGCTTAAACATCCTTCAATGGGCTGCTGAAAATGGAGTATGGATTCTGGAGGATGATTACGACAGTGAATATCACTATGAACACAAACCGATTGCCTCCATGCAAGGTTTGGGTTTACAGGATCAAGTTATCTACATCGGTTCATTTAGCAAGGTACTTTACCCTGCACTAAGGCTTGGCTACATGGTTGTCCCTGAGCAAGTCATTGCCCCATGTGTGAAGACGAAAAATAGAATCGCAGGGCAAACACCAATGGTTGAGCAGGAAACTGTCGCTGAGTTTATTGCAGAAGGGCACTTTATCAGGCACCTGAGAAAAATGAGAGGGCTCTATCACGAGAAATTCAAAACGATCATCGCGGCTTGCGAACAGCACCTGGAAAATCTCGCAAAGCCCGAGTGCACCGGCGCGGGCATGCACATAGTATTGATTTTTAATCCGCAACTTTGCCAGGCCGGGCTATCAGATATGAAGGTTGTTGAAGCGATGAGGGAGCATAACCTCTCTGCCAGCCCCTTATCCACTTATTACCTCGATCGAGCCGAGGAGCAAGGCCTTGTACTGGGTTTTGCTAATACGGAGCTAAGCCTGATTGATCCGCATATACAAACGCTTCGGAATGTCATGCTTTCATGCATGACTAGCACTTAATCAATACTGTAAGGTCAATCGAACTAAAACAAGCCCACACCTCTATCAATATACTCAACTCGGCGGCGAGGCGTACCATGAAATGATTGTTCCAGGTTGAATTCAACACTCCCAACCGGAACACTGAAGAATACTCCGCTCGGTGTCGAAACGCGTTGCTGACTAACAGGTTCAATCCATTCCATGGCCTTTTTCTGCATCGACAAAAAGAAACCGCCAGTAGGTAGAAAAGTGCCGTTCTTTTGTTTTTCCCCTACTTCCATGCTTTTAAACTGAGTCATCGGAAAACAGGTCGGAACTCCATGAAGGTTACAGTCAGTCGTGGCAAAATCTATATCACCAATAAACGGGATAGGCCCAAGCGTAAAATTTGAACCACTGGGCAAACCGATATGGGTCGCTCGGACAGGGTCTGGCTGACCACCGCTTTCATAATCTACCTCACCATCCACCACATTCGGTGCGGTAATCGGATGAGCCTGCCCTTCTACCGGTGTAAAAGGCAAGAGAGCCCCCGCTAAGGCAAACCACCAGGGGCGATTAGGGGCATCAATCAATGCGTAAGCATTATCCTTTATTTGAACGGGCAGTTGACCGGTAAAGCTCAAAATATCCCCAGAGAAAATACCACGCGCCTGATGAAAGCCAATACGCATACCCACTAGTTCATCGTCTTCTTTAGCGATTTCGATGTAAGGGTCATAAAACTCAAAAGGAATGATTTCGCCCGCTCTATAGTAGCGTCCATCCATCTTTCTACCACTGGTCTCGGCAATCGCGCCAAAGCTCATATTCTTAACCCAAAGATCTGCGCCCTGCTTTTCCAAGCCTGGTTCTGTTCCATCACACTCAAAACAAGCTTCGCCATTTTCCCAGCGAGGATATTCGCCTAATTTAAGCTCCTCAACGTTCAGCTGCGTCTTGAGTTCCATACCAATATTTACTCGGGTCATTTCTTTTCCAAGAACGGTTTCCTGGTCTAGGGTGACAAAAGCTTGGCCGGAAATCTCCGATAGCTCTTCATCCTGCAAGGGAGTCATATCGGAATAACAGTTTTCAACGAATAAAACCGTTTTCGCGTAAATACAACCTGCAATGAGTTTGCCCAATGTATGAATTTCATCTTTGATGCTGGAAAAGTAGGTACTCATACAAACATCCTTTTGCACATGTGTGTTTTTATTTTGTTTATTTTTCACACATGCTAACGATGAAAAGTACCTCCCTCAACGAGATATTCTTACCTTTGTGAATGCCTTCAAGTCAGCCCCCTCCAAAGGATGGTAAGGTAGCTGGATATTACTACTTAATCACTTCGCCAATCACACAAGCCAAGTCATAACCCGCGGTTCTCAGCTCATTTAAACAAGCGTTCGCTTGATCAGCAGGCACTCCAGCCAATAAACCTCCCGCAGTTTGGGGGTCAAATAAAATCTCTGCTTCTTTCGGCGTTTCCAAGGAAATAAAAGCACGCATCTTGGTATCGATTTGTTTGTTTTGCTCATGCAAGCTCGAGAATATACCCTTAGCCATCAGTGCTTCAGTACCGTCCAATACAGGTAAGGAAGCCAGATTCAAAGAAGCCTTTTGCTTTGACGCCTGAAGCATTTCCAGTAAGTGTCCAGCTAAGCCAAAGCCCGTGACATCGGTACAAGCTTTCGCCCTATGGTTGAAGAGGATATGACTCGCCTTTTGGTTAGACTGAAGCATCATTTCAATCGCCGATTTCACCCAAGGCCCCTTCGCCAAGCCTCGCATATCCCCTGCAAATAAAGCCCCTGTTCCCAGCGCTTTAGTTAGAATCAATTTATCACCTGGCTGAAGCCCAGCCTTGGTTAGAAGCTGGTTTTCATCGGTTAGACCATTAATGGTAAAGCCAAGGCTTAGTTCAGCACCTTCTGCAGTATGCCCCCCAACAATGGGCATCTCACACGCATCAAAAACCTTGCTCGCGCCAAGCATCAGATGAAGCAATTGCTGCTCAACTTTTTCTTCACTCGCAAAAGGTAAGGTCACTAAAGCTTGGGCGCTATGGGGCGTTGCTCCCATGGCAAAAATATCACCCAAGGCATGGTTCGCGGCAATCTGGCCAAAGAGGTAGTCATCATCGATGAAACGTCGAAAAGCATCGACAGACTGGACTAATAATTTATCGGCAGGAATGGCCAAAACGGCGGCATCATCCGGCTGGGACAGTGCTACCTTCGCCTTATCCTCATAACGTGTTGAAAGCTGGGCAATCACGCGATTTAAAATAGGCTGCCCCACTTTGGCACCGCAACCGCCACAACGCATACTCATCGGCTCAGCATCCACACTCGCATTTTCAGCGGGGATCATCGGCTTGGCAAGTTCACTAAAGCGGCGCATAAATTTACGGTCGATTGAATCTTTCCAGTGCCATACCCATGCGCCCGACATTGCCCAGTCACCTCTAGAGGCAATTGCAGCTTTGTCGCCAGTACTCACTAAACTCAGGAACTTGCTCTGAGGGACAAAGGCTTTTAATGGCTCACCACGTAGGGCTTTTTCAAGATTATCAGCCAAGGGTTTACCCTGGCGCACAGCAAATACACCGGCTTTAGGCCGTGGGTGATCCAGCACATCAGCAATATCACCCGAGGCAAAAACATTAGGATGAGAAACTGACTGCAAACAAGCATCCACTTCTATAAAGCCCCGCTCACTACAGGCTAAACCAGCGGCTTTCGGCCATTCAGGGGCTGACGCCGATATTGCCCAAATAATCTTGTCTAAGCTTAGTTCCCTCGGGTTTTCAGCGTCTCGCGCATCGACCAAGCACCCTTCTTCAACTTTAGACACGCGAAAATCATGATGAACCTGCACCCCACGTTTATCCAATACCTTTTGGTAGCGCTGCTGCACTTTGGCATTGTGGCTGGGCAGTATCGTGTCACTCCCCGAGACCACGTGAAAGCGAAGTTGCTCAAAGCTCGTCTTTCGGTATTTTAGCGCACACTTAAGTTTGTGCTGCATCGCTAGCGCAACTTCAACACCACTGGCACCACCGCCGACAATACCAATATCTACCGGCGAAGTGAGTTCCTTACTCAGTAGGGATTGCTGCAAGTCATGCCAGAGAGCGAGAAAGCGATCAACAGGTTTCACACCAACGCTAAACTCTTTAGTGCCTGGTATGTTTTTTAAGTCTGGAGAAGAGCCTATATCTATCGACAATACGTCGTACGAAAACGGCGGATGCTGCTGACAGAAGATGGTTTTCGCTTCAAGATCGAGGCCTGTCACGCTATCTTCAATAAAGCGCACCCCAAAACTTCGACACGCTGCGCCCAGGTCGATATGCACGTCTTCATGCTCGTAGTTCCCGGCAATCAAGCCAGGCAGCATACCTGAGTAAGGTGTGAGTACTGAATTGGAAATCAGGGTAATGCGCACACCAGGTAGGTGACGCTTGGCCAACATGCTCAGAGC
The DNA here is from genome assembly GCF_001635845.1 of Oleiphilus sp. HI0132. Lineage (NCBI taxonomy): Bacteria > Pseudomonadati > Pseudomonadota > Gammaproteobacteria > Oceanospirillales > Oleiphilaceae > Oleiphilus > Oleiphilus sp. HI0132. Next base: position 9,136 of record NZ_LWGJ01001082.1, read on the forward strand.
AATAGCGTGGGCATGGCCACCACCGATTAACACCAAGTCTTGGCTAATGGGTGTATCAGTATTTGTCTCATTTTTTTTCACGTTTATTCCTAATCCAGCTCTTTAAGAGAGGCGGTAATCAATGGTAATCATTCGTTATCGCTCCCTCTTTAGTGCCCTAAACCTGTAGGCAGAGCCTTCCACGGCTCGCATGAAGGCTAGCACGAGGTTGATCGAGCGAGGGATAGAACCCTCTGCCTACAGTCATTGTTATTTGTTAAATATAAGCTTGAATGCCACTACTCCGCCAGTGCGCACGGCGCACCCTATAACGGGACTGTTCCTCTTACACTAACGCATATCCGGCAAGGCATTGAGCCGCAGCTTTCGCCTAATACCGCGTGATAAGGTATCGACAAGAATATTCAGCAATGCCGTCACTAAAATTAAAAACAAGGCGCGATCAAAGCGCAACTCTTCGAAGGCCGAGTCGACGTAAAAACCCAAGGTATGCACGCCGAGAATTCCCAGTATGGCACTCTCTCGTAGAATCACCTCCCAGCGGTAAAACAAAAAGGCCAAAAAGGGCCGATATAATCTGGGCGTGACTTCGTAGGAATATAGATTAATGCCTTTCGGGGCGTCTTGTCTTAGCTTAAGGTTGCGTGATGCGTTGCCAATCAAATGCGCGATAATCGCACCATTGTGCAAGCTCAAAGCCACGATCGCGGGCACCATCGAGGGACCCATCATAATCAGTAAAACAAACACCAACATCAGCTCAGGTATAGAGCGCAAAACGACTAACAAGAAGTGTGACAGATAACGGCTGCCTTTGTTCAAAAATAAGGGTGAAATAAAGGGGTACATGACTAAGGCTAAGATGCCACTGCCCACCAATGAAATCATGGTCAGTAATAAGGTATTCCAAACGCCTTCGGCCACCTGCTGCTGTATCAGAAAGCTAGCCCAGTCCCATGTCGCATACCAAGCCTCTAGCTGCCAAAGAGTTTCAGCCCCTTTTAAGGGTTCAGGCAGGATATCGTAGCTTAAAAAGCGCCATATCAGATCGGTCTGTGTACTCAGGTATAAATTCAATTGAGTCGATAACCACACCACCGCGACTAGCAATAGCAGCAATAAGCTACGACGATGACTCCAGAATCTTAAGCTGGCGATGACAAAAAAGAAGACATAGAGCACTGCCGCGGCCTGATCGTACTCGCCTTCACTGAAGAAGCTTTCGAGATGAAAGCCCAGCGTAGGCAAGCCGATAAAACCAAGTATCGCGCTGCTTCGAATACCGCACTCCAAACGATAACGCGTATACGACACGACTTGCGGCCAAGCCTGCGCCAAGCGCGCGTAAAGAAAAGCCGAAAACGAGCCTTGTGCCTGGTGGGTCAGGGCATCATTCGGCGCACGATCGCTTTCTTCCAAAATCTCGGCATAGACCTTGGCGAAGATGCCAGAAAAAGGAATGATAATCGCCAACAAGCCAGTCAGCGTCGACAAGCCAAAGAACTGCAAAAACAGCAAAGCCCAAAAAATTTCATGAATTGAACGGATAAAGGCACAGCCAATACGGACCAAACGATGCTGAAAACATTGCGCCAACAGCAAGCCGAATACAGAAGAGATCGCCACACCGACCAAGGCAAAAGCCAAGGTGTTCAGCAAGCTGACCAGCAATTCATACCAAGAGAAAAAAGACGGGCTGACAAAACCCTGAGCAATACGACCTAGCTCTCCCCAAGGGTCTGCTGTAATGATTTCAAGGTCGGCAAAACAAAGGCAAATAAGCGCCAGAAACAAAAAGCCGGAGCTGACTCGATTAAGCGTCCACATAGCTTAACGACAGAGCTTTAAGTCAGGATGCTTAGGCACCGGCGTATTATCATGTTCGCCGGTGGGCTGCTGGGTATCGAAATCGGAATAGATTTGACGAAGCTTATCTGAGTCCAGTTCGGCAACTTGGCAATCTATCGCTAACTCACCGCCTTTCAAGCCGATGATACGATCGCAGTATTTCACGGCCAGTTCGGTATTATGGAGTGCTAAAACAACGCTCTGGTGAGAAGAGATGATCTTAGCGATCAAGCGCTCGGCTTGTAGCTCATCCACCGCAGAAACCGGCTCGTCGCCGAGAAAAATATCCCGTTCCTGGATCAGCGTTCGAGCTAATGCTGCACGCTGTTGCTGACCGCCAGATAAGGTCTCGGCACGCGCTTTCAAGTGTTCTTGTAAACCTAAAGATTGTGCAAGCAAGGCTACCTTTTTTTGAACCGCCTTCTGAGGAAAAAACAAATTCAAAGCGTTATAGAGAAAATTGTGCTTATCCAACTGCCCCATATAAATGTTATGGAACAAAGATAAACTGGGGACCAAAGCCGGCGCCTGCTGACAGAAGGCAATATCATCGGGGCGCAGCTGGTATAGTGCTTTGAGTAAAGTACTTTTACCTGCACCACTCTTGCCAAGCAGTGCGACTTTTTCACCGGCCTTAATTTCTATCTCCAAGTCACGCAGCACGGTATTACCTTGCCACGCTAAATCCTGCTTGGAGAGATGAAATATGGTTTTTGTCGGTGCCCCCGTATCAAGCATATTAGTCAATCAAACCAATGCTTTTAGCGGTATCCAAAATTGCCTGATAATCTTCGTTCTTCGCTTCAATAAAGGCTTTACGAGGAAAACGCGCTAGCAAGTCAGGGTCTTTCATATTCAACAAGGCTTGTTTAATCTTTCCACCAAAACCTTCACCCCAATGCGCGTCCACATCACCGCGTATGCTCCACTGGTAATCCTGGTACTGAGGTGTTTCCCAAATAACCTGAACCTTTTTTGGATCAATCTTACCTGCGGCTAGCTCTTTTTCCCAAACCTTGTAGCTCAACACACCAATTTCGTAGGCACCTGAGTTAACCAAAGCGGCTGTGCGTGAGTGATTACCACTAAAACCTATACGTTTGAACAACGCATCAGGCGCATCATTAAGGTGTTGACGGATATAAAACTCAGGCATCAAGCGACCCGATGTTGAACCTTTTGAACCAAAGGTCAGTGTCTTGTTAGCAATACCTTTTGGGAATTCATCACTCTTTTTTAAACCTGTAGAATGATGCGCAATAAAGTAAGTCTTGAAGAAGCGGTCTTCATCTCCCTGTGCGATCGCTTGGGAGCCTGGCACTAATAAGCGCGCCTGCACACCCGACAAACCACCAAACCAGGCTAATTGAACCTGATCATTTCGAAATGCTGTCACTGCAGCCGCATAAGACTTAACCGGCACATAACGTACCTCAATGCCTAAGGCCTTCCCTAAGTACTCAGACACTGCACCAAAGCGCTGCTCAAGCTGGGTGCTGTCCTGATCAGGGATGGCGGTAAAGGTAAAATCTTTCGCCTGCGCGCTCACCGCTAGGCTAAACAATATGATCAAGGTACTGAATAATTTCATTTTGAGTAGTGCTCCAATAGTGCGTCTTTGCTTCCCCGCAATACAATTCTTTCAGCCTTCTTTGAGAGCTGATAATCGTACATTGGGTCGTAGTAATCTTTTAGTAAATGTTCGATCCACTCCCGGTGAAGGCCGTAAGCCTCATCAGATTCTGAAGCAGAAAATTGTTGTTTGATCGCTCGTGCCATCATTTGCTGTAGATGATTCTTTCGCTCGCTACCCAAGCGGCGTTCTATTCTCCCTAAACTCTCAAACAGATAGTTAGAGAAATTCTCAATGCCCTGCTCTTCACCGTCCCGGCTTAAGTAGGCTTCGGTCATATCAATCACATAGTCTTGAAGCACTACATCGATTCGTTCTTCCAAAGGCGTTTCTAAGACAATTAAAGGGCAAG
>NZ_LWGJ01001083.1:0-6741 GCF_001635845.1 Oleiphilus sp. HI0132
TTTGCTCGCTTTAATCTTTTATGTGTGGCGAACGCAACATAGTGAGAATGAAGTCGAAGAAACGTCTGTCGTCCAAATTAAATTGATAAAACATCACTTAGAAGAACCAGGACCAGAACCAGAACCAGAACCAGGACCAGAACCAGAACCAGAACCAGAACCAGAACCAGAACCAGAACCAGAGCCAGAACCAGAGCCAGAGCCAGAACCGAATCAGGATTCGGATTATTTTTCTCCGGTGCATAATGCACAGGAGTTTTCGTCCAGTAATCAAACAAATCGAGAGGCCAAAGAGGTGTTTTTTGGTGATGGCGGGGTCGAGCGCGGAGAGCAGCTAGCGAATAAAAGTATTTTAAATGAGGAGCCTGAGAAATGGAGTCAGTTGCCTGACCCTTCAGATGATCTGGCGGCCTCTGAGAAAAAAACACAGAACCAAACAGATGAAACTGAGTCAATAAGCCGGAATCTGTTAGATACGAGTACTAAAGGTGTTAATAAAGTGGCTGAACAATCTTCACAGCTGAATGACATGGATGAGCGTAACAATGTAGAGGAGAGCTCCATTATTCCTTCGTATATGGAAGATGTATATGGTGAATATGAGGCTGATACCGTTCTTTTAGAGGAAAAGAGTCAAGGAAACCCAGACACTCATGTTGTTGGGAATATCAGCTTGCTCGGTGAAGATGAACTTGAGAACGTAACTGTTGAACAACCATATAGCGAACAAGAAAGTGAAGAACTGCGTATGGTTAATAAATTTCTTGAAAGAATGAATAAGCAGGTTAACGAAAAATGGAATAATCCATACAAAGGTAGGCAAATGCATAGAGGTGTTGCAAAGCTAGAGCTGGACGAATACGGAAATGTCGTTGATGTATTTATCTTCTTGCAGAGTGGTCTCCCTGCTTTGGATGACTCGGTTGTTCGTGCAATTCGAGCCGTAAAGCGCTTTGACGTCCCAAAAAATACGATTATCGCCGAGCGATACAGCCACTTACGGTTTCACTTTAGTTCCATTGAGTTGGAGAGAGATAAAATGCCATTTGAAGTGGATCAATCCCATATTAAAGACGAGAGTGATTAGATGCACGTAAGATCAAAGGTTATTGAACGCAATTCAGAACAGTTTTCCCAGTGCAGAAAGTTGATTATTTTTGGTCCACCCCCTGGTGATCCTCTTGAGTATTTAAATCCTGAAAAGGTAATTACCTTTGATTATCGAGTATATCGGTCTTTAAAAAACTCTCTTGGTAACAAAGTCTTATTTAGTTTGGGTAATGAAGGTCTTGAGGCTTGTGATGCGGTGATCATTCACATCCCAAAAGCAAAGGCAGAGTTGGACCTTATCTTGGCCTATGTTACGCCTCTGTTGTGTCAAGGTGGTGATATCTATCTCGTGGGTGAGAAAAAAGCCGGAATTGCTAGTGCGGCTAAGAAGTTAAGCTCATATAGCAGTGATGCTAGCAAGATTGATTCAGCTAAACACTGTCAATTGTGGCATGCAAGCCTAGATCAAAAAGTCGAGCCGTTTAGCTTAAAAGATTGGATGACATCATTTGATGTTGAGGTGAATGACATATCCTTAAAAGTGGCTGCTATACCAGGTGTGTTTAGTATCGGTGAGCTCGATGAGGGTACTGAGCTACTACTGGCGAATATGTTTACCCGTCTAGAGGGGCGAGTATTGGACTTTGGTTGTGGTAGTGGCGTACTAGGGTGTTATACAAAACTGCTCAATCCAGGTATTAAGCTGGAAATGGTTGATATTAATTTGTTGGCCCTAAAGTGCGCTGAAGAAACTGCGCGGCTAAATAACATAGATGTAGATATTTACCCCAGTGATGGCTGGGCTGAGGTAAAAGGTAGGGTTAACGCCTTAGTGACGAACCCGCCATTCCATCAAGGTGTAGATACTGAATACACAACTACTGAGGGGTTTATTAAAGGTGCCAAAGATAAATTGACAAAGCACGCACCTTTTCTTTTAGTTGCGAATTCTTTTCTTAAATATGCATCGATTATTGAGGCGAGCATGGGGCGCTGCGATGTATTGGCTGAAACCACTAAGTTTCGTGTGTATAAGGCCTTTCGCTGAAGCTTGAATTATTTATAAGCAAAAAAAAGCCCTTGCATTGCAAGGGCGAGTCCACTCTAGCTTTACGCTAGCGATAAAAACCTGAAAAAATGAATTGCGTTCATTGGGTTAGATAATACTTCTTAGAATTAGAATGTTCATACTAAAATTTGAACTGGCTCACAAATATGTTTTATTGACTATTACTTGCCCTGCTTCTAAAGCATAAACCATTGGTGCATGTAACGGTATGTGATATTTTACATATATATGTGACTGTTGGTCGGCTTATAAATATTACTATAGCTTATCGACTTGAGCACAAGGAATACTGAATAGGTGGAGATTCCACCTAACCCTCAGGAGTACTCATGAAGACGGGTAGGGCTGTAATAGCCAAAAATAACAAGAATATATTCAAGCAAATTCCTGTAGCTGCTAAAAGCTGTGCTTTAGTGGTGGGCCTTACGTCGCCGTGCGCGTTTGCTGAGTTACAATTCCTTGACGATAGCTCATTATCTAACGTTACGGGTAAAGCTGGTTTGACTATTGATATAGAAACAAGGGTACATATCGGCGAGTTCGAATATGTAGATGCTGGTTCTATGTATACGAAAGATTACTCCTTGACTGGAATCGGTGGCGGCTTAGTAGACAACCTTCGCGCAAAAATTGACGTGACAGATGGTAACGAAACATTGGCAACAGGGTTTTCCGATGTTGCGCTCCTGGCCACTGCTGGTTTTTTTGATACGAGTGAAACTGATGTTGCCTGGGCTATCAATGAGTATGCTGATGGTGCTGGTGGGTTTGGGAAGCAGTACGGCGATGGCGATGTGCTTATTCACGTTACGTCACAAGACCTTGGGTTCAGTGATGCCGTCCTCACTGGCAATACTCCACCTCCACCGTCTACGCACGCATCAAATCTTGATAATTATAAAAATGCTGTTGATCTACATATTCAGGAAGCCGAGTTTGGTATACGTGCTTCAGACGGCAGTGTTGAGACTGCCTTAAGCAAGAATTTCTCAGTGGAAGCTTACCTAGGTTATTTAGATATAGTTATTAAAAACCAAGGAAATGACTTTCATGATACGACCGGCAATTCTTCGAATGGTAAGCCAAGAAATATATTGCTAGCTGATTCATATCTGGGGATCGATGCGAAATTTCGTGTAGAAGATTTGGATATTGATAGTACGAACAATGCGACCAATACAATCATACCTCGCTCAGTAACAAACCCTTATTTAACACTGCGTGATATGAGAATTCATAATGAACGTGGGAATGATACGCTTGGTAGTTTTGGCTTTGCAAGTGTTCAAAGTAAGTTGGCTGCAGCGCAACACATCATCCATAAAGATGGGGATGCTTTGATTCATGTTGATGGCCAAGCAATCTACGATATAAACGTTGCGTGGGATTGGGATCTACCCCATGTCTCTTTCGGAGATACAGGTCAAAGCATCGGTTCTGTCTACTTTACTGATTTCCATATCTCGGATACTTCACTCGTCATTTCGGCACATTAGAATATTTGCTTGATACGATTAGACCTAAAGCCAGCATTTAAGCTGGCTTTTTTGTGCTCATGAATCGCTCCACGGTATCAACGATGGTCTGAGTTTGAGGGTCAATTTCTAGGTTCACTGCATCATCTACCTTGAGTTCACCAAAGGTTGTTACCTCTAGTGTTTCAGGTATTAGATGAACGCTAAAGGACTCATTAGATACTTCGCCTAGTGTTAGACTGCAGCCATTTAATCCGGCAAAGCCTTTAGGTAGGAGGTATTTTTGGAGATTTTCGGGTGTTGTGAAATAAACTGTATGGACATCGTTAGCTGAGTCAATTTTACATATTTCAACGCTGCAATGGATATGCCCAGACATTAGATGGCCGCCTATCTCATCACCAATAGCCGCGGCTCGCTCAAAGTTAACTTGGTCGCTTTCTTGTAGCGAGCCAAGGTTTGTTAGTTTAAGTGTCTCGAGCATTACGTCGAAGTTCGCCCAGTTTTGCTCAAGATCAAAGGCGGTAGCGGTCAGACAAGTGCCGTTAATTGCAATACTTGCGCCTTTACTTATGTTTTTCAATGCGCCATCAGGAAAACCTATTTTTAATGTTTTTAGATTGTCTGTACCTGAAATTTCAAGAATGCTTGCTTTACCTTGAACGATGCCTGTGAACATAATTCCTTAAACTCTCATTTTAATATGGCTAGTGTTTGTGAGGAGGCGTTTGTCGAATTAGTGCGAGAGTGTTTCAGTGAGTGGCCACGATAAAGTGGCACTGTATTACTCGAAATAGCATTTCTGGCCTATTACTCGATCGCGCCCAGCTTCCTTTGCTTTATACAGGCATTGATCGGCAATATCCAATAGTTTAATCGCGTGCTTGATTGTGTCTGTAGTAGGGGTGGCGTTGGATACACCAATGCTCACAGTTAAAAAGGTTGAAATGCCCGAATCCAAAAACTCGTTTTCTTTGAACTGCTCACGTATGCGCTCGGCAAGTCGCATAGCACCGTCTAATGTCGTATTGGGTAGAAGCACTGCTATTTCTTCACCGCCATAGCGTGCGACGGTATCCGAAGGTCGATGGATAACTGCTTTTATCAGCTCGGCAGAGCGAGTTAGACAGTAGTCACCATACAAATGTCCGTATTTATCATTAAGGACCTTAAAGTGATCTATATCGATCATAATAACTGAAAAGCTGAGGCTGTCCCTCGCAGCACGGTGAATTTCTTTCTTAAAGGTCTTATCGAAATAGTAGCGATTCTTTAGACTAGTAAGGCCGTCAGTTACGCTTAGTTCCTTAAGCTGCGTATTCGCTTCTTCGAGCGCTTCGGTGCGTGATTTAACGATTTTATCTAAATCCTGATTCATTTTGATTTGCGCATCGAGTAGTGCATCTTGAGCTTCAACTCGCAAGTCTTTTTCATAATTTAACCTGTCAGCGAATGCGATAGAGAGAAGTGTCAGCTCGATTAGAGTGCCAAGGGATAATGCGTTTTCATTGAAAATATTTGGTTCTATAATTCGGTTATTTTCTAATAGGAAAATAATGACCGCACCTAAATAGCTAAACCAGGCCAAAGCAAAATAACGAGCAGTTTTAATCCCTTTTAGCCAGTATTTCACACCAAGGTAAAAGCCGGTCATTACCATAAAGCTTACAGCGATAAATGTACTTTTTAATGCGAAGCTATAAGAAATTAAGAAGCCGGATAGTACCGTCAATATGAAAGTCAGAATTAGAAGCTTTATCAGTACAAGGTCTCGCTTAGAGCTTATGTAGTCGATACCAATAAAATTCTTAATAAATGTTATCGCACTAATGCCGGTAAAAGCGGCAGAAAATACAACAGCGTGGTAATTAAATAGGGGGTAGTTTGGCCATAGATATTGAAAAGCGAGACCAGAAAGCACTAACTGGATGATTGCGCATGAGCTTAGGTATATTAAATAGTAAAGATAGCCTTTATCCTTTACGGTGAGATAAATAAAGCTATTGTAAAAAAGCATAATCAGGATTGCGCCGAAATATATCCCGGATAGAAGACTAAAAGATATGTTTTGCTTACTTAACTCATTTTGGGTAACGATTGAGAGCGGGAGTTGCAATACACCTTCTGACTGTATGTTTAGATATACGTCAAGCTCTGTATGGTTTTCTGGAATACTAAAAACAAAAGTAGGTAAATCTACCTTTCGGCTTTTAAATGGTAAGTGGTCGCCGGTATTGACTTGTTTGACGATGCGGCCGTCATTGACAAAATAAATCGATACACGGTCGTGATGAGGGTAATCTAATTTAACAAAATACTGTTGGTCGATATGAAAGCGCTGTTTGTGTAGCTTAAAGCGGAACCAGTAAGGCGCGTTCGTCTGCCCAAAGTGCTGAATGTGCTCGGTATTTTTTGTCCATTTATTTTTATCTATTGCTAGCACATCATTGATGCTTGCCGAAAAGGAACTGTCCAAGTAGTAATCTAGATAAGGTAGTGCATTAACTTCATCTACTATTTTGCTTACCTTAATTGTTTCGTACTGCGATGACGTGCTTTGTGCTAAGGATGGCTTAGAAATCGCGAGACTGACCCACAGCCCAATAGTGGCAATAAGCAAGATAAGCCATGCCATTTGAGAGCGTTCAGGAAGTAGGTCTATCTTTCTGTGAATGCTCATGCTCTGCTCAGAGTCCGATGTGCGTAGTTAGCTAGTGATTGGTGTGTAGTTGTTAGTATAGTGGATGTCTGAGAAATAGTTTCTAGAAAGCCATAAAAAACGCCGGATTTATAACAAATATGATAACCGGCGCAACTTGAATTTTGTCTAGTTTAGTTTTTAGGTCTGTCTATTGTTGCGAGTAAGGGCGAGGGTGCCTTGCGTTTTTAATAGCCCAGAATCTAAGCAAAGATGATAAGTAAGAGGCTATAATTACTAAAGTTGTTCAGATGGCATCCGATAAACTATAGCAACACCAAAGGGAAATCTTAGTGACTGCGCAACAAACAAACAATGCGGATACAAGCAAAACTGCATCTCTTGATAGCTTGTTAAATGATATCGATCAAAATAATGGCTTGGCCTCTGGTGATGACGCAGAGGAAAATAGCAGGCGCAAGACTCCCGATCGACGGCATACAAGCAAA
>NZ_LWGJ01001084.1:0-3865 GCF_001635845.1 Oleiphilus sp. HI0132
AACATTTGCACTAACCACCTTAGCTGTATTATGGGCCAGAATGGCCGCTCAAACGCAGCAAGCAGAAACAGCCAAACAATACCCAGCAGCGTTCCTAGAAGGCAAGCGTAAAGCTGCTGAACACTTCTTCCGCTTATACGCACCAGAAATGGAGGCATTGCTTTCAGACATAAAATCTGGAAAGAGTAGCATCATGGACTTTTCAGTCGAAGAGTTTTAGTCACCTCAAGCCACACTCCTGCATCATGCACAATTAATTAAGTGCATGATGCAGTTTTCTAGACAAGTATCCTTGCCATAGCGCGACAAACAATCAATCTTGTTGATACAAGCATTACTGACAGGAACAGGTATTATGAAATTTAAAGGACTAGACGATTTCACTCACACTCAAGAAGATAAAATAGGTGTGTTAATTACCAACTTAGGTACTCCCGACGGACCAACACCACAAGCTTTACGAGTTTACCTCAGACAGTTTCTGTCTGACCCTCGAGTTGTAGAAATTCCGCGACTTATCTGGCTGATAATTTTACACGGCATTATTTTACGCATACGTCCAAAAAAGTCGGCTAAAGCCTATGCCTCGGTTTGGACGGAGCATGGTTCACCATTGCTTTCGCACACACAAGAGCAGGCAAAAGCCTTAAGCAAGAGGCTAGAAACCAAATGGGGTGACAAGCTTGTTACCAAGTTTGCGATGCGTTACGGCAACCCTTCCATCGACAAGGTAATGAATTCAATGCTAGAAGAAGGTGCTCGACGCTTAGTGATCCTTCCCTTGTATCCTCAATACTCAGGTGCGACTGCCGGTTCCACCTTTGACGCGATCTCTACAGAACTAACAGCGCGTCGCTGGGTGCCTGAACTCCGCTTTATAAATTCTTATCACGACCATCCGCTGTATATCAAAGCAATGGCCGATAAAATAAAACAGTTTTGGTCTGAGAACGGCCAGGCTGACAAGCTCATGCTATCTTTTCATGGTGTCCCCAAACGATACTTAGAGTTAGGTGACCCATACTACTGTCATTGCCAAGTCACTTCTCGACTATTAACTGAAGCGCTGGATATTGATGCGGATAAAGTTATCACAAGCTTTCAGTCGCGTTTTGGTAAAGCTGAGTGGCTTAAACCGTATACCGACCACACCTTGAAATCACTCCCCGATAAAGGCGTCTCATCTGTTCAAGTATTTTGCCCTGGTTTTTCATCAGACTGTTTAGAAACGCTTGAGGAAATTGCCGTGGAAAATCGAGATTATTTTCTAGAAGCCGGCGGACAAAGTTATCAGTATATCCCTGCGTTAAACTCAGATAGGAGCCATATTGATTTACTAGAATCGATAATCGACAGCAACCTTCAAGGATGGGAGGTCAAGGCTCAGGATTATCAGGCACGTGAACGCAGGTTTAAAGGATGTCCTTTACACCAGTAATACTAAACAGACCTTCTAGCATGGCGCCTGAAGGTCTTTTCACTGATGCGTTCACAAGTTTAAGACTGCTGCCGATCCTTTATTTGCTGATATACCAAATCAGCATCCTGGGTTCGCTTGGCATACTCTCTCATATCACCCATTCTTTGAGCCTCGAAAGCGTAGGTCAGCTTTCTTTCATATTCCTTAATCAAGCGTTTCATTGTGTGTTGCTTAAATAGATTGATCATTGCGCTATTTCCTATTTATAGAGGGTACTTATTAAATACGTCTGTATAAGGGAAATAGATTGCAATCATCCGGCAAAAGACCATTATTCAGGGAACCAACAGCTGCTCTATCCATATAGAACCATGTTTGGTGAATAGAGACCGTTCATGCACACCACTATCATGAGCCTGCCAAATTTCTAAGTAATCAGCAGTAATAAGCAAACCTAAAGCGTCTTTTGTAAAGGGCACTTCATCAGAGTTTGGATATATTTTCTTTAACTCCAATAAAGCCTGTTCCAAGGTTTTTCGATCATTTAATTCAGAACTCTGATTTTGGTAACGAGCATAGTAGTGATCTAAAAGCTTTGATGCGTGAGGTTTATGATGCCAATGGGGTTCTAATTGAGAGGCAGACAATAACGATAAACTCCCACGCATTCTGAACTGACACATAAGAGAAGGATAAAAAAATAGCGCTTCAGCTTTGTTAGCTGCTAAGTTTGATAAGTTCTTCTGCGCTAAGCGGTTTACAAATAATAGGCAAGACTCAGTAGATATCTCTCGCACAACGAGTGTTCGCATTCTAACTTGGGATGGGCAGTGTTCCTCTAGCGTCGCGAAAGAACAATATTTTGCGCTTGGGTCTTGCTTCGCGATAGCTGCCTGGCGCTGCTCACGTAAGACCTCTAGAGGTGAGTTCATACTACCAAATACCCTTGCTACTAATGACTAATAGGAAACTAACTACTTATAAAATTTTACCTAAGGTAGGCTCCTCAACAATATAGGGAGCAGATTTTACATTTAGAGCTGTAACTATCTGTTTTACTAGGAAATATTACAGATCTTTTTATCCGGACCTATTATTAAATTTCTCTAACTCGCTTATTGCGCCCGGATTCATGTCTTTCACGTAGATCTGACTCTATATATCTGTCTGTAGTGGCCATGCTGGCGTGACCAGCGTCATCTCGTACATGCTCGCGAGGACGATGTTTGACGTCTTCCGAAATTCCCGTATGTCTCAACCAGTGAACTGTAGCAATTCTAAGGTCATCCGCATCCTGCTCGAGCCCATCTTTTAGCATTCTATTGTGAGCAGCATCGAAACAATTTTGAACGATCAAGCGAACATGACGCGTACTAGTAATGCCACCAGAACCCTTGTATTTAGGCAAGATTGGTGACTTGTCATTAATGCTAGGCAACGGGCTTAGGTTTAAATGCTCTCTATATCGCTTGAGAGATTTCAGCATGTCATCGCAAACTGTAATTCTTCGGTTTTTGTTTCCTTTGCCTGTAACTTTAAACCACCAATTTCCGTCTCGATCTCGCTCAAAGTCGCACATTAGTGGTGTCGAGCGCTCATCGGCAACTAGCTCTGAAATTCGGAGATACATCGCAAACAACGCATTCATGATAAACAGTGTGCGTTCATGCTCTTCCGGATCTTGATCTGCTAGCAACTCAGCCGTTTCAAGGACGTAATCCCATTGAATATTACTAATTCTGCGAACAATTGGAGCTTGTTGATCACGGCTAATGAATTTACTTTTTTGTCGTATTAAGGCGACCGGATTAGATGAAACTTCGCCCTCTTGCAGAAGATAGTCATAAAATGAGGATATCGCTGTAAACGTTGCTTTTATCGCAGCTTGAGAAGGAAAGTATTCCCCAATATTTGCTTCTTTTCCTCGCTTGAACTCTTCTTTTGACACGTTAACAACAAACGGGCGCCAGTCTTTATTAGGTATCCTCCCGTCAGGCGACTTTTTAAACCTGGCGACATTCTTTATACCTATCCAAGCTTCAGGTGGGTTGATACAGAAATTAATGAATTCTTCTATGTGCTCACGCTGTAGCTCAAGAATTGAAGTCTTTTCGATTTGCCAGGACCATTGTAAAAGTCGTTCGAGCTCTCTTCGATAGCTATTGAATGTGGCTGTACTGCCGTTATAGCTATAAAGAAACTTCAATGACAACTCTAGATCTTGCTGAGCGTCAGAAAAGCTTATCCAGTTTGGGCTCTGCGGCGCGACTTTAAATGGATTGCCAATAAACTCTAGGTTATCAATGATTGGTGATGGCGGGTTTCGCTTAGGGTCCTTCATTTCTTAATCGTTATCAAAGAGCTTTAGATTAAGCATAGCCTTGATTTTCTGATATTCAATATATCCGATATTCAGAAATATCGGATATATTATAAGACGTTTAT
>NZ_LWGJ01001085.1:0-974 GCF_001635845.1 Oleiphilus sp. HI0132
TATTACGGGTATTAAACCCTCTTCAGAGAAGTTTAGTTCGTTTAATACTTTATCTAAGGGATAGGAGGTGCCTTCAGCATCGTTTTCGATCGATTTAAACCAGGACTTCATATTTAAATTACCTATATTTACGAGTTATGCGCTGAGATGTTTGGGTTTGGCAAGTCGAGATAAAAGGCTACCATTAAGTCCTAATGAAAACGACAAGACGTAGAGCATACCAAGTGTCAGTATGATCGCCGGCCCGGTTGGCCAGCCAGCATGGTATGACAAGAGTAAGCCGATATAACAACAGAGAATTGCAAAACAAGAGGACGCCAAAAGCATCATATCGAGGCTCTTGACCCAATACCTTGCAGAGGCTGCAGGCAAAATCATCATACCCACAGACATTAAGGTACCAAGGGCGTTAAAGCCGGCAACAAGGTTTAGAACAACTAGCACCAGGAAGGCAAAGTGAGCAATTGGACTTAGTCGACTGACTGATTGCAGGAAAAGCCTGTCCATACACTCAAGAACCAACGGTCTGAACAGCAGAGCAAGTGTAATTAAGGTAATTGTAGAAACCCCGGCAAGCAAATATAAAGCTTCGTTGTTCAAAGCCAGCGCGGAACCGAAAAGTACGTGTAGTAAATCAACCTGACTACCGTTAATTGAAATAATCAGGACGCCTGCTGCCAGAGAAATAAGATAAAAGGCAGCCATGCTGGCATCTTCAGCGACATCGGTCATACGAGAGACGAAACCGGAAAATAGCGCAACAAGGCAGCCTGCGATAATCCCGCCGATGGTCATTGCCTGAATAGATAAGCCGGCCAGAAAAAAGCCTGCCGCTGCACCGGGCAATATTGCGTGTGCCATGGCGTCGCCAGTTAAACTCATGCGTCTTAACATCAGAAAAACGCCAATAGGCGCTGCGCTAATCGCAATCGCAAGGCAGCCAACGATAGCGCGTTGCATAAATGAGAAGTCTA
>NZ_LWGJ01001086.1:0-11699 GCF_001635845.1 Oleiphilus sp. HI0132
CCTCTCATTATTAATCATTACGAATCAAATTGAATAATGGATCTCAATTGCCATTGCCCAGATCGGTGTCTGGTTCACTTTCTAAGATTGTGTTCAGCTCTTTTTCAGATTGAAGCGATAATTGGCGAACCCTTTCAGATGAGATGAAGAGTATCTCGCTGATCTCTTTTAGCGTGTAGGTGCGGTTGATTCCTATGCCATATCGCATTCGGAGTATGGTTTGTTTTCGTAGATCTAAGCTCCCTAGGATGTTTTTTAGGTCTCGTTTGTACAGGAGCTCCTGTGTTTTTAGGTCTTGTTCGTTTTTTCCAATGAGTTCGTGTTCTTCAGGTTCTGGAGACTGTGCATACCATTCTGTGTTAGCGGTCGCATGAGTATTTAATTCGACATAAGGTGCTTTATTACTGATGTTATCTGGCAAACTCGCTCTAAACTCATGGCTTCTAGGAGGTCGTGATAGCTGCTGTTCTAGCTTTGCCCTCGTTTTGTCGGCAATTGCTTTATCGCGGAGTTGATCGTAAGGTTTACGAACGACACTTGCTTGCTTTTCGATAGCCGCATGTATGTGATGACTAATGGCAGTATAAGCATAAGTCGAAAAGAGGAACCCCTTACTGGGATCAAAGCGCTCAATGGCTTTAAGTAAGCCGATACTGCCTTCCTGCACTAAATCGTTGTAAGGCATTCCGAGGAATCTAAATTTGCCAGCTACGCTAAAAACAAGCTTCAAATTTGCAGTTATTAGTTCATTACGTTCGCTCTTATATTGTTTACTTAGTTTTTCCAGCGTGTGGACCTGATCACACAGAAGAAATTGGTCTGCTGTGTTTTCTTGATTGATGTGTTCGTTGATAACTTTTATCACTAGGTGGCGAGGGACTTTCCAAAGTGAAAGGTTTTTTTTCAGCTTTCTGCTTACTGCTTTCCTCTGCTGCTTTGAACCTTCGATATGGTCGATTACCTCAAGAGAATCGATGAGAGAAATGATTTTTAAATAGACACTTCCATCGTTATAGATCTGGGTTCTTAAGTATTTTTGAGTTTCGTTCTCGATTAGTTCGACCAATGACTTCAAAGAGCTCAGTAGTCTGGGAAACTGAGCAAATAAAACCAGCTGTGACAGGGCGTAAGACTCCATAGATTTATAGAGCTTCATTTGCGTTGCGATAGGCAGTTGTGGCAGCTGATTATTCTCAAGGTCATAAGGGTTTCCACTCGTATTGCTAATCTTGGTTTCAGCATATTCTTTAGCGAGCATAGGTGCTTATTCTCCGGACACTGTTTAATTACCTTTACTCGAAGAATGCGAAAACGGATCATAATTTTGTGTTTTCATGTCGTTTCGTTTTAGAAAACAGAACTTAATTGTGATCCGAATTTACAACCTCCCCGTAAACTGGTTTGAGCGCTCGAGATGAATGTCACCGACGCATGTTTAATTTGTAAGAATGATGTCGGTATTAACTCAAAACGAAATTGAAGAATGATTTAGGGAAGGTACACATTATGTCCACTCGACTTTTAGACAGGCTTTCTTGGGCCAAAAGTTTATCCGTATTGTTGTTTGCCAGTTCAACACTATTATTGTCAGCATGTAGTGACAGCGATAACGATAGCGCAGCGTCTTGCACGGGTTAAATCGCAGACATCGCTGACTGCAACGATAGCTTCGATACACTTTATGCTGCGGTGGCGGCGGCAGGCTTAGGTGAAACCCTAAGTGGTGGAGAGTTTACAGTATTTGCGCCGACGGACGATGCCTTCGATGCATTGTTTACAGCATTGGGTGTGACGCCAGATGAGTTCCTGGCGCGTTCAGACCTAGCTAATATCCTGACTTACCATGTTTTATCTGGAACGGTTGACGCGACAGCAGCTACATCCTTAGCTGGAATGATGGATAACACAACACCCACTGTTGAGACGTCGAGTATTGAAGTATCTGTCTCTGGCGATGATCTATTTGTTAACCGCTCTCAAGTTGTGATCGCTGACGTTGTTGCGGACAACGGTATCATTCACGCAATAGATAAGGTTCTTATTCCACCAAATTATTTCAATGTTGTTGAAACGGCACAAGCAGATGGTCGCTTTGATACATTGGTGGCTGCCGTCGTTGAGGCTGGCTTAGTAAGCACTTTAGCGACAACGCCAGACCTAACCGTTTTTGCACCGACTGATGATGCCTTTGCAGACTTGGTGGCAAATAATGACGCGTTTGATAGTGCCGGTGATATTCTTGCACTAACGAATCTTGGGGATATTCTGCAATATCATGTATTGGACTCTGAAGTTGATGCTTTGACCGCAATCAGCCTGTCAGGCAATACAACAACGCCGTTATATACCGCAAAAGATCTGGCAATTTCTTATGATGACCCAGACTTATTCATTAACACATCTAAGGTCATTGTTGCCGATGTCGATACATCAAATGGAATAATCCATGCGATTGATAAAGTCCTATTGCCACCATCAGCTGATGCTTTATCAGATGACAGTATTACCATTGGTGAGCTGGTGACTAATTTGGCAGGGGCTGAGGTGGATGCAGAGTTCACAACCTTGCTCGCCGCGCTTCAGCAAGAAGGCTTAGATGCTGCGTTGGTGGGGGATGGGCCGTTCACCGTGTTTGCACCGACTGATGCAGCGTTCGCAGCAGTGGGTACACCTAGTGAAGTGCTTGCTTTAGGTGGCTTGGCAGATATCTTGAGCCAACACGTAATCAGCGGCACAGAAATTGACTCCATAGCTGCCTATGCAGCAAATGGCACGGCTGTACCGACATTGCGTGCAGATACAGATCTTACAGTAGATATCGATATGGGTATGCTGATGGTTGGAAATGCCACGGTGTTGATTACAGATGTTGAAACCTCAAATGGTGTTATTCATGTAGTCGATGCGGTAATCACAGCCCCTTAGTAGAAGTGGTTATCTAAATCGATCTACCTTTGTCCCGCTTTGCGGGACTTTTTTTTCGAATTAGAGCGAGTCTAGGAGAGCGTTATTTTATGGCTACCAATACAAGTAAAAATGTAGATACAGAGCATCGCAGCAAACAAAGCACTACCCTAAGATTACCTTGCAGGGGCTGCCTAAAAACATGCTCAAACTATACAGTGTGTGATGGACGCCCGTGGAGAACAATGATAGCCATTGACTCATGAGTTAGAAATCGACACGGCTCGTGTAGAAAAGGCTGAGTAAAACAATTGTTACCTTAGTAGCTTGGTTCGGTTTAGGTTTCTGAGTAAGCCAAGAGCTGGCCTACTACCACTCAATATCCATATTGTTCCAATCTTTAAAACTTAACTTTCCATCTGCTTTTGACTCAACTAAGAGTTGATGCAGCCGATCTGCGACAAAGTCGGTCTTGAATAGTTTTTCTTCTGGAACGCCCGCTTGGTATGGCTTTGAAAGTTCGGTGTCTGTGGTTCCAGGGTGGAATGAAATGACTTTTGCTTTTGGAAAGCGACGACTGTATTCAATAGAAGCATTCTTGAGAAGCATGTTTAGTGCTGCTTTAGAGGCTCGATAGCTATACCAGCCGCCGAGCCGATTATCTTTAATGCTACCCACTCTTGCTGATAATACAGCAATCGTGGTCGCTGAATTTTTATTCAGTAACCCGGTCAGCTCTTTTAACCAGACAATCGGCATGAACGTGTTGGTCTCAAAAACGCTATGCAGACTTTCATAGTTGATATCTTCGATACGTTTCTCAGGCTTTATGTTGAGTTCTTTACTATGTAGTAAACCGCTGGCGATCACGATATATCGAATAGGTATATGACTGTCCGCTATTTGTTTGCAGCAAGCCTGAATCGAACTAAGCTTGGCGTCGGTTTGTAGCCATTCGGTTTTTGTTTTTTGACTTTCATTTCTCTGGGGCTCGTTCCTAGACAGCGCAAAAATAGTCGTGATGCTTCTATCTGATTGCATACGTTTAAGGATTGCGCTCCCAATACCCCCGTTAGCGCCGATGATAATTGCTGCAGCCTTGGATTGGTTCATTTTGTGTGACCTCAATGGTTATTGAAAACTGAGTGCAGGGAGTAATGGCTTATTGGAAGGGTGCATCAGCTTGATTCAGGTTTGAAATCAAAAGAATCGGGTGAAAGAAAGATTTACCTTCCAATGGTTTTTGTTGTTAACAATAGGGCTGTTATATAGCGAGGAGTCCAGCCAGGAATGTGTCACGCTGGCACGGGTAAAGCCTTTGAGAAAAATTGGCGTTGCAAAGTTAAGGCTAACAGACGGATTGATCGACGTGTTGGGAGTGTAAGCTTGTCTATCTGAATTGGATTCGTGATCGCGCACGCCAAAATAGTAGTTACTGTACGCGCTATCCAAGTAGTTTAAAGAGATCTTTGGAGTCAAAAAAAATGGCCCGTAATTGTAACGGTATGACATTGCAAGGGTGAAATCTTGTCCGCCTGAATGGTTCTGTAAATCATGAAGATAGCTAAGTGTGTACGACAGTCTGTCTTTTTTGAGGCTTGTACTCAGACCGCCAAACAATGAGTTCTGGCGCCTCGTCATTCCGTCAAGATGCTTTGAGTCGTTCGGTTTGTAACCGACCGACTTATAGGTGATGAGTGCCAAAGCTTCCAGTTCAGCACTCTGATGTATGATATAGCTGGCACGAGGCCCCAAAAAGCTAAACCTAGTACCTATATAACCTATAATAGGCAGGGCAACCGTGTCAGCTCCTACGCCGGCATAATAAGAGGAATTGATGCTTGTAAAAGCACCGTAAAACCAGCCAGTCTGTTGTTTTCTAGCCTGGCTTTTTTTTACTAGCGACGTTTCCTTACTGCCGGTTTGATATGGCTCAGCATTCAATGAAACAGAGCTCGACACTAAGGCGAGCACAATTATCAACCTAAGGTAGAACATCAATTAATATCTCATTGCGTCGCAGAAATGGTAGTGCCCAGGGTGGATCGTACCCTGCATAACTAGCTAGTGAAATTGAAGAGTAATTATTGCTGTTGAGCCAGTCACTCAGTTGATTGACATGTTTTTGATAATTGCTTTCACTCCATAATCCTGAATAGCTAATCGCTGCAACTCGTTTTTCAGGAACCTCACGAAGACAAACAAGCGGGTCTGTAGGTTGAGGAGAATTGTTAATAGTGAACTTGTCTGGTAGCACAAATTTCAAAATCCAGCCTTGCCGTTCGTTCTCAGTCTTGCTCGGACTCGCAATAACAGGGCTGGTCATCGCAACTATTTTACCTTTTTCTTCCTGTGGTTCAGCGATGACTGGTGCTGTCATCGAAATGTCATTGGCAGAAACATTGGCCCCAGAAATATAGTCAAACAAACGTCTAAAGGATTGGTCGGTTGCATCACGAAAGTTGGGCTCATTTACGTAGGTTTCAACTATCATGACAGGTTCGTATCGTCTTATTTCGATATTGCCGACCTTCTTTTCAACGGTATAGCGAGCCTCATCTGTAGTGCGTATACCAAGTAGTGAGCAGCCTTCCAATATGAGGCTCAGCAAAGTTATTATGATGAGCAAGGGGGCACTGCTTCGTGCTTTATTCCACATATCAGAAATCACCTCGTCTTAAAAATCAGGGAAATAAAAAATAATATCTACCTAGTGTTTGTACGCTGAATTTTGCTTAGTGGATCTATATAAACGAAATTTTGTACCAAAGAGTGCTATTTATTTAACGAGTCAGCCCTCTTTGGCACAGGTTGGTGCATTAGAGTGTGCCGCTTTATACAGCTTTATTGTTTCGGCTTCTTATAATAATGATGGCCCCCATCACAGCTGACATAACTGACCCTAACAGAACACCTAGTTTGACGCTGTCGTGATAGCTTGGGTCATGGCTCTCAAAAGCGAGTGTGCCGATGAATAAGCTCATGGTAAAACCAATTCCGCACAGTACGCATACACCATATAATTGAGGCCATGTGGTATCTTTTGGCAGGCTTGCGATACCTGATCTCACCGCCAGCCAGCAAGCGCCAAAGATTCCCAGTTGTTTGCCTAAAAACAGCCCAAGCGCGATACCTAATGTAATTGAGTTAAATAGATCATGAGTGCCGATCCCGATTAAGTTGACACCGGCATTCGCGAATGCGAACACAGGCAGTATCATAAAGGCAACCCAAGGCTGAATGCTGTGTTCCATTTGCTTTAACATTGGGTGTCCGTCTTCAGTGGCCACGTTAATTGGTATAAACCAAGCCACGATGAAACCCGCTAGCGTAGCATGAACACCTGACTTGAGTACGGCTGCCCACACAACGATACCGACAATAATGTAAGCCGCTTGTTTGCTCACCTTGAATCGGTTCAACAGGCCTAGAACAAACAGACCTGAAATGGCAACGGCAAGAGAGGCTGTTGATAGGTCTTGTGAGTAAAAAATGGCAATAATGACTATCGCACCGATATCATCAAATATAGCAACCGAGAGCAGGAATAGCTTGAGGGTCAGTGGTAGGCTTTTGCCGAACAGACTAAATATACCTAAAGCAAAGGCGATATCAGTTGCCGATGGAATAGCCCAGCCTTGAAGTGCCGCCGGATTTTGTTGATTTAAGCTAACATAAACTAAAGCGGGAGCAATGATGCCCGCCACAGCGGCAATAGCAGGTAGTATTATCTGGTCTTTTGAAGATAAGTGGCCTTCAATAATTTCTCGTTTAACTTCTAGGCCGACCAAGAAAAAGAACAGTGCCATCAAGCCATCATTGACCCAAAGCAATAGCGGTTTAGCAATTTCAAAGGAGCCGAATTGAATGGTGACGGGTAAGTTAAGCACACCTTGGTAGAAACCATTGAAAGCTGTATTCGCCATGATGAGTGCCGCCAAAGCCGCGAGAATTAATAGAATTCCCCCTGCTGCGTCATGCTCAACCATTTCTCGAAAAACTTTTGTCATAGGTAGGTCCTTGCTTTAAATGATGAGAAGACATTTATATGCTTTTACCTAGCTATGAAAAAGTCGAATATTCAGCTCAATATGATCGAAAAAAACTGATCAATTTTTTTTGGATCTTTAACCAAACGGCTGGGGGAAAGCATGGATTTAAATTGCCACTCATAAATACTTCGGATACTTCGAAGTATTTATGAGTGAATAACTTATGGATACCTAGGGTAGTTGGTCGTTAGCATAGTAAAAAAACACGGAGTTGAAATTATGCTGTACCTAAATGTAAGTGAGCACGTAATGCGTAACTGGAGCAGAACAGTCGATCTTTACTATTCCTTTCACCTGAGTGGCATTAACACTGATATTGAATCAGTAAATCTGTTGATAGAGGAACGCCAACAAGAACATGATAATAGAGCTCTTTACTACTGTGAGCTGAATATTCACCCATGTGTAGGGGAGCACTTACAGCTAGCGGTAGAGAGCGAAAATTGTGGTGTCGCGATTGAACAGAGCTTTGCCAAAGCAAAACGTTATATGCTGCGCCGCATGCGCGGAATTTCAGATGAAGCGGCAGCTAAGATGCTTGGCTAATAGATGAAAAGCTTCGTCGTGCTGCATCGGTAATTGCAACGACAGCCGGATGTTTCAATTTTCGCTCTGGTGAAATAACAAAGAAGTGTTCGCTAACATTGTTTATCTCACCAATCGACTTAACGTTATACATGCGCTCAACTTGGCTTGCCATGGCTGATGGCGCAGGAAAAAAACCTGCACCGCCTTCGCCAAATGCTTTTAGCAATGTACTATCGTCAAACTCTGCGATGACATTTGGTGATATGTCTACCTGATCAAACCAATCATCCAAGCTTCTACGTAAAGCATGATCATTCAGAGGGAGAAGAACGGGTGCCTCATTTAGCAATTCAGGGAACTCTCCTGAATGTTGGTGCCGCAATTCGTCTGTGCCAAAGAAAGATAAGCTACTAGAACCTAGCTCATGGCTAAAGGCTTTAACATTGAGCCCGGTAGGAATACTGCGATCAGATAGCACCAAATCAAGTTTGTGAACGGCTAAATCTCCAAGCAAGCTATCTAGGTCGCTCTCCATACAGACGATTTTTACCGGATCATCTAGTTTCATAGCTGCTTCGAGAAGTTTATAAGCGATGAGTTTGGGAATGGAGTTTACGATTCCAACATTGAAAGTAATTGGTGCTCCGGGCTGCTTGCTTTTGACTCGTTGAGTAAGCTCAGCGCCCAGGCTGAATATTTCATCGGCGTATTGCTCAACCATGCGCCCCATCTCGGTGATAACTAGGCCGCGACCCACTCTTTGAAACAGAGGCTCACCGATAGTTTCTTCAAGCATTTTCAGCTGACCGCTGATTGTTTGAGGCGTTAAATGAAGAGACTCAGCTGCTTTTGCGACGGAGCCTTCTCGAGCGACGGTCCAAAAATATAGCAGGTGGTTGTAATTGATATGTCTCATGCTAAGCCCCCTAAGGTGTATTGACTGACAATCGTAATTCATCAATATTGCAAGTTATATACGAAGATAATGTGATTTTAGATCGGTTTTTTCGATGATGGTTTGTTTAGTGTCAGCTTAATGTTTATTTTCAGTATTGTAGAAGCTTTCCTTATGATCGAAAAAAGCGACCGTTTAGTAAGTAAAAAGCTACTTTTATCGATCCCAGAAAGGCGGGATGATCTAAGTCGTATAAATTGTATTGGGGGATTTTGCTATGTTCTATGTATATTCACCGAGTGGACGGGCCTTCGCTGGGCCGTTGGAAAAGCTTAGGAAGGTTGAGAAACCCGCCAATACCTCGACAATACCGAGTTTAAATTATACAGAAGTAGAGCTTGAAGAGAATGAGCAAGCCAGAAGTTCCTATGATGTGCCCGTCAAAGCGATTTCTGAATATCAGAATTTGCTTAAGAAAAACTCACAGCAAGAAGCTGTTTATCATGCTTACCAAGTTATGAGCCAACCGGTCGTTAGTGTTCAGCTAAGCGATACATGGGGATACGTACTTGAGTTATTCGAACAGGTGCATTATCAGGTAGTTCCTGTTCTGGATAATAAAGGGCAGCTAGTTTCAGTAATCTCTCGCCAACAAATATACGCTAAGCTCTTGTCTCAATCGTCGGTTCAAATGGGGCGGGACACTTCATTATCGAGTGTTATCCAAACAAGGGGGAAATCTGTTGTTTCAGCGGATCCTGTGACAGATGTTCGTAGAGTGGCCAAGGCCTTAGTCATGTATAGCTTGGATGCAATCCCTATTGTGGATGCTGAGCATCGTTTAGTGGGGATTGTCTCCCGCACTGATATTTTAAGGTGTGTGACTGCCAACCCTCCTCTTTCAATGTGGTGTTAGCGCGAAAGAGACTTAAGCCCCCAAAGAGATCTAGGCGAAGATTTATCTGTGTCAGAAAATTCCTTATTAAATGAACGAATTAAACTGCTTTTTTAAGGGAATGTTCATTGAGAAACTGAGGCTATATTAAGTAGCTGTATGAAGCTATCGAATACAAACCATTCTAACTCCCTTGCTCGAGCGAACTTTCGAGACACCCCGCATTGCGGGGTTTTTTTATATTCTGCAATACTCTTAGCATAACTTTATGTTCGTTAAAATCGAGTAATCATTTAGCTAAAATCTGATTTTTACGAGCATTAATAGTTGAAATAATGGCTTAGCTTTTAATCGTTTTAGTTGATGATTAGTGCTGTCAAGTGTTGGATTATATTTTCCAAATTATGAGAGGGACTAAAAATGAAATTGAATCATATTATGGTACCTATTTCTCCAGGAGGTGGAATTGCTCCAAGCTTGGGTGAGCTTATCGGCTTGAGGAGTGACAATGATGAACCGCTAGAGGTTAAGTTTATTACTGTAATCGAAGACGCTGACTTTTCTAGAATCTCGGGTTATATGAGAGCCTCTCCTGCGACACTCCTAGAGCACGCAATCAATGTTGAGCTTGAGCGGCTGGATGCCATGATTGCGCTCTTAGAAAAAAAGCTTCCTGATGTGTTATTTGAGCGCGAAGTTGTAACAGGCGTGGCATTTATCAATCTTATATTAAGTGCGTTGCGGGGCCACTATGATTGTATTGCCATCTCTAAGCCTAGTACCAACAAGAAAGATAGTAGTGTTATGGGAAGCACTTTGATGCACCTGATGCGTAAGTCACCCACGCCAACTTTCGCGATTGGCCACCAAAAAATGTGCCCTGAAATGAAAATAGCCGCAGCTATCGATGTAAGTAACATTGATGTTGATAGCGGCTTGAATCAGCAGATACTTGATGCAGCTTTGAGCCTGGCGGAGTTATATCGCGCAGAGCTGCATATTGTTCATATCTGGCACCTTGCGGGTGAAGGGTATCTTAGTACTTGGGGGCGGCGCAGTGACTTCGAGGTCGGAGCTATGGCAAGAGAAGAAAAGCACTCTAGGAAAGAGAGAGTTGACGCCCTAACGGGGCATGCTAAGCGGCGTATTCGAGAGATACATTTAGTTGAGGGGCAGCCCAAGAATGAAATACCCAAATTCGTCGATGATCAGTCAATTGATATCTTGGTGATGGGGACTGTGTGCCGTTCAAATGTTGCTGGCATGATCATAGGCAATACCGCAGAGTCTATTTTGGGTAAGGTCAATTGCTCAGTGCTGACTTTGAAGCCAGAAGGGTTTGAGTCTCCTGTTGTTAAATAGTGAGTGATTCAATACCTTATTAGATAGGACACTTAAGATGAAAAATGACACTGAAAGTATTTTGATTTCTCGTATTTATGTCTTGGTTCGGTACTGCGTCCGGTTACTCTCAATATTGATGGCTGTCGTTATTGTGATGGGCGTTATTGATGTTGGCTGGACACTGTATCAAAAGCTCATAACACCGCCGCTGTTTATACTCACTATCTCTGATATGTTGGCAACGTTTGGGGCGTTCATGGCAGTCTTGATTGCCATTGAGATCCTTATCAATATTACCGTCTATCTACGTGATGATGTGATTCATGTAAAGATTGTGATGGCTACTGCCCTAATGGCGGTAGCGCGAAAGGTGATTATTCTGGATTACAAAGAGGTTCAACCAGAGTATGTTTATGCCACCGCAGTACTAGTCTTCGCGATGAGTGTGGGATACTGGGTAGTTCATAAACTACCTGAAAAATCACAGTAGATCATTGACTCTAACTATCCTGAGCGGAGGGGTAAATTCGTATAGTTATTTTGTGACCTGATTTTTAAAGGTGTTTTCGCGGAGAGAGGATACGGTGTCTTGATTAAAGGTTTTGTTGCAGCGTCAAAAGCAGACTGCGTCAGCGATTCACCCAGTCAGGGTTGATCGATCTGCAGCCTGTTGTTGCTAGAGGTTAAACAACCAGTTTGGCTTCATTGGCCTCTTCAGTAACGTCGAGCAAGGGAGTAGCTCTGCGAACTCGATTATGTTTTTTGAGCTTACGAAACAAGGTCTGGTTTACTTTTTGTAATGCATCTACAAATGCTTTCTCTGTGCTGTCTCGTGTAGTAGTAATAAGAATCGACGGGAGCCCGAACAGTGTAACCTTAACTTTGCATTGTTTATCAACGCCGCCTTTTGGGCCATTCACATCTTCTAGGTTAACGTTGATTCGTTGAATAGACCCTGCAGCCTTTCGATACATTCGTCCTAATCTTCGCTCAAGGTCGAATCTAACGCCAGGGCTAATAAAAGCTGTTCGTGTGTTGACTGAGATGTTCATATTACTCTCCTATAAGCTTGAATAGATGC
>NZ_LWGJ01001087.1:0-7545 GCF_001635845.1 Oleiphilus sp. HI0132
CTCCCAGCCTGTTCGGCCCATCGCAGACTCGTTTATTTAATTGACGCTCCTAAGCTCTCAATCCATGTACTGTCAGCCTTTGCGGCAGGCCGGTGGGGCAACTGTCGGCTAAAGATCCATTCGCCAGGCACTTTTCGGTCAAATCGACCAAAATACGACCTTCTTTGGGCGCTGTGAAGCTAAATTCCGGGGCTTAGGCAATAAAAATGAGCGGCAATTTCGGGTATGCTACTTCATCCGAAGGGTGAAAAGGTGCTTTAAACGTCCTATACGCCTCAATTCGCCTTCAACGTGCCGGTAGCCGTACAAAATCGAAGCGGCAAAGGTGTGTGGCAAGTAAAAGGCGTCATGCTATTCATTTTTATCACTGACTTTTTGATAATGATGCTGAATGCTTTGCTGTCAGCTATCTATTTCTTTTAGACTACTCTATCGACAAGGCTTAGGAGACTTCTACCATGATTAAAGCATATGCAGCGTTTGAAGCAGGTGGTGAACTAAAACCATTCGAATACGATCCTGGTGATTTACCAGACGACCAAGNTGAAATTGCCGTCGAGCACTGCGGCATTTGCCACAGTGACCTAAGCATGCTCAACAACGAATGGGGAATGACCCAATACCCTTTTGTGCCCGGGCATGAGGTGATCGGCAAAGTGAACGCCATCGGTAAGCGCGTTAAGTCGATTCAAATTGGACAGACTGTCGGCTTAGGCTGGCACTCTGGCTACTGCATGAGCTGCTCGTCCTGCCATAGCGGCGACCATAACCTTTGCGCTTCAGCCCAAGGAACCATCATCGGTCATCACGGCGGATTTGCTGACAAGGTACGCGCGGAAGAAAGTAGCGTCGTTGCCTTACCCGAGGGTTTTGAAGAGCCTTCAGCCGCCCCTTTGTTTTGTGCTGGCGTGACCGTTTTCAATCCACTTGTTGAATACAACATTAAACCCATCGACACCGTTGGCGTCATTGGGATTGGTGGACTAGGCCACTTAGCCCTACAGTTTTTACGTGCCTGGGGCTGTGAAGTCTGGGCCTTTACCTCATCTGAAGCTAAAAAAGCTGAAGCCCTAGAGCTTGGTGCGCACTATACCGTTGACTCCAAAAACCCTGACGAACTCAACGCTCTGGCCGGCAAGTTTGACTTGGTCTTATCCACCGTTAATGTGAAACTCAAATGGAACCAATACGTCAATACACTCGCCCCCAAGGGCAAGCTACATTTTGTCGGTGCGACACTTGAGCCTTTAGATCTTAACGTATTTTCATTGATGGCCGGTCAACGCTCAGTGTCTAGCTCTCCTGTTGGGAGTCCGCAAGCACTGCGCAATATGTTGTCATTTGCAAAGCGACACGACATTAAACCCAAGGTTGAGCACTTCAAGTTCGACCAAGTCAATGAAGCGATAGCCAGACTTGAGAGTGGCAAGGCGCATTACCGAATTGTCTTAAGCAAATAGGAAATTAGAATGTCCAAAGTTAGTATCGATTTCCCGGATTACGCTCACTTCTCGATGTCGCAATCAGTTCGGATACAGGACGTAAATTACCGTAAGCACCTCGGCCATGACAAATTAGTCTCGATGATTCATGAAGCCAGGGCTGCTTTTTTTGAATCGATAGGTATATGTGAACTTGAAGACAGCGCTCAAGGCTACATTCTGGCAGACCTGCAAGTCATGTATATCGACGAGGCTTTTTTTGGTGATGAATTGGTATTTGATATTGCTGTCACGGAGGTGTCGAATAGAAGCTGCCAAATGCTCTACCGAGTCAGCAAAGCCACAGATGACAAAGATAAGCCAAAAATCATTACCTTGGCAAAGACCGGTGTGGTTTTCTATGACTATGAGCAAAGAAAGGCAATTTCAGTGCCGCAGAGTATTGTAGTGTTCTAATTTCTGCATCAGTTAATTTTCCAGGTAATCGACGTCTCTGCATAAGGGGTAACTCCTAAATCGAACTGAGAATTACCCCCAATTTACCCCCTAATAAAAATATGCAAGGGGTAAAGCATGACTGAATCTGACGCAATTGACCGGATATGAACGTACCTGAAAGGCGACAACCTACGCTAAGCCACTGTAAATATTGGACTTTGACAGTACTTGACTGTAATTGAATGAATCTGACTGAAATGAGTATGGTGCCCGGGGCCGGAATCGAACCGGCACGTCCCGAAGGACGACAGATTTTAAGTCTGTTGCGTCTACCAATTTCGCCACCCGGGCTTTGGGGGCTTTTACATTTAACACCAAAGGGATGCTAAATGGAGGCGCGAGCCGGAGTCGAACCGGCCTACGTGGATTTGCAATCCAGTGCATAACCGCTTTGCTATCGCGCCTTTAAACTTGTACTAAACAAGAGCTTCAAATTCTACCATAGGATTGCAGCAATCCAGTGCACTCTTGTTAATCGGGCAGAGCCCTAAGCGCTTTGCTATCGCGCCTTTAAACTTGTACTAAACAAGAGCTTCAAATTCTACCGTAGGATTGCAGCAATCCAGTGCACTCTTGTTAATCGGGCAGAGCCCTAAGCGCTTTGCTATCGCGCCTTTAAACTACACCGTAAACTATATCGATAAATCTTTATAGTCCACTAACAAAAAACCTCGGATAAATCCGAGGTTTTTTAGAATTTGGAGCGGGAAACGAGATTCGAACTCGCGACCCCAACCTTGGCAAGGTTGTGCTCTACCAGCTGAGCTATTCCCGCAGATCACTTCATATTTCATTGCAACACTCTAGTAAAAAACAACTTTTCGTTGCCTGTGTTGCTGAAGTGGCGCATATATTAACGGATTCGATTTAAGAGTCAAGCAATGTTTAAGAGAATAATTCACTTTTTTTCAGCTATCTATTTTCCGAGAAGCAGATCGATTATTTTTTATACCAAAGCAGTAATACTTACTCCGCTTCTAACTCTCTTCAGAGAATAAGTGCTCCCACGATGCTGTGAGATATTGGTACATTGACCATAGCGTAAGAATCGATGCGAAGTATATAAGGCCAATCCCAGACCAATAAAACCAGTCAGATTCAGGGCCTAGCAACAACAGCATAATGGAGCCCATCTGGCACATAGTTTTTAGCTTACCGATGAACGACACCGCAACATTATCACGTTTGCCCTGCTCTGCCATCCACTCTCGCAAGGCTGAAACGACAATTTCACGCCCAATAATAATCATCGCTGGAATCGTCACCCAGACAGAGTAATAGCTTTCGATTATCACCGCCAAGGACATTGCCACCATCAGTTTATCTGCGACTGGATCAAGAAAAGCACCAAAGGGTGTAGTCTGGTTCCACTTTCTTGCCAGGTAGCCATCAAGATAATCCGTACAACCTGCAATAAAAAATAACGCTGCAGCTAAGATGGCACTCGATTCTATCGGCAAGTAATACGCTACGACAAAAACCGGAATAAGAACAATTCTGGAAACGGTAAGGATATTTGGTAAATTCATGAAAACTTCTAGCTGCCTTAGTAATACTTTATTTACGAGCTATGGAGCGTCAAATAGATATGCTCTGCCAAACTCGTGCTAATTCCTGATACTTTTGCTATTTCTTCGGTCGACGCCTTTTTGATATTCGAGACGCTACCAAAATACTGCAGCAACGCTTTTCGCCTCTTAGCCCCTACCCCTTCAATATTCTCTAACGTTGATTGACGCCTTGCCTTATCTCTACGATTCCGGTGCCCGGTAATCGCAAAGCGGTGGGCTTCGTCCCGTATTTGCTGAATTAAATGCAACCCCGGATTATCAGAAGCACAGTCTATCGTTTTTAAGTGGCCAGCCTTTTCAGGTATTAGCAATGTTTCAAAGCCGGGTTTACGCGTAACACCCTTGGCAACGCCAATTACATTAAGATCTGACAAGTTTAACCTGTCGAAGACCTCAAGTGCCAGATTTAGTTGACCTTTGCCACCATCAATTAAAATCAGGTCTGGTCGTTTATCGGGGTTATCTTTCAATGCCTTGTAGCGCCTTTCCAGTGTCTGACGCATTGCAGCGTAGTCATCCCCTCCGGTAATACCTTCAATATTATAGGTCCGATAGTCCGACTTCATTGGCCCCGCCTCATTAAAGACAACACAGGAGCCCACTGTTTTTTCACCTGAGCTGTGGCTAATATCAAAGCACTCCATGCGTTTGGGTCGATCCTCAAGCTGCAGTAGTTCCGCCAGAGCATCGAACTTATGAAACATGTTTTCTTTATTAGCCAAGTGCGTTTGCAGGGCATTTTCTGCATTCGTGCTCGCTAGCTTAAGCCATTGCGCCTTTAATTGTTTCACCTTGGTAGAGATTTTCACCTTCTTACCAACTACCTGCTCGATGGCTTCGGTAATCAATGCCTGATTACTCAATGATTCGTTTAGAACAATCTCTCCCGGAATATCTCTAGACTCATTCTGGCCAATATAATATTGCTCGACAAAGCTCGACAGCATTTCATTATTGCTCATCTCCAGAGACAACTTGGGGAAGTAGTTCTTATGGCCAAGAATTCGCCCGTTACGCACATAAAGCATTGATGCTACAACCGAGCCGCCTTTTGCTACGAGTACAACTACATCCAGGCTCTGCGTCCCACCCTCGGCAGACTGGCTTTCCTGAACATGTCGAAGATGCTCAATCTGATCTCTTATCTCTGCGGCCTCTTCGAACTTAAGCTCTATAGAAGCCTGCTCCATTTGCGAAATAAGCCTACGGATTAATTCAGGACTCTTTCCCTGCAGAAACATCTCAACACTTTTAACATCTTCCAGGTACTCTTCGTGACTAACCAAACCGACACACGGAGCTTTGCAGCGTTTTATCTGATACTGAAGACAAGGGCGAGAGCGGTTGTTGTAATAGCTATCATGACATTGGCGAACCTTGAAGATTTTCTCAAGCATGTTCAGGCTTTCTTTTACTGAACCAGAGCTTGGAAAGGGCCCGAAATAACGTCCAACCTTCCCTTTGCTACGCGCCCTTTTCATGGATAATGAAGGGTATTCTTTATCGCTTGCCAAATAGATATAGGGGTAAGACTTATCATCTCGCAAGAGAATATTGTACGGGGGCTTAAGGGTCTTTATCTGATTCTGTTCTAGAATCAGCGCTTCTGTCTCGCTACGGGTTAGCGTGACTTCTATTTTAGCGATTTTGCTGACTAGCGATTGAGTCTTAAGAGACAAACCCTGACGAGCAAAATAACTGGAAACACGTTTTTTGAGATGCTTTGCCTTACCAACATACAGTATGCTTCCGTCACTACCATACATACGGTAGACTCCCGGACTTGTAGTCAATCCAGATAAAAAGCTTTTAGAGTCAAATGAGGAAGATTCTGAGAAGGATTCTTGCAGATCAATTGGGTCGGTCGACATCTAACAAACCATTTCGCACAGCAAGCAAGGTCAATTCAACATCACTGGTGATATCCAGCTTTTCAAATATCCGATAGCGATAACTATTTACTGTCTTTGGGCTCAGACAAAGCTTGTCTGATATGCTCTGAACTTTCTGGCAATCCATAATCATCGTGGCAATCTGCAGTTCTCGCTCAGACAAACTGTCAAAAGGAGACGAGTTCGCTTTACCTAAGGCCATAGCCTGTGCAATATCAGGGCTAATATAACGCTCGCCGCTATGAACTTGCTTGATTGCCTTGATCATCTCAGAAATATGGCTGTTCTTCGAAACATATGCCGAAGCACCCGATTCTAAAACGTGGCTTGGGTAAGGATCATCAATACAAGCTGTTACAACTACGACTTTTGTTTGCTCATTTTGACGCTTTAGCCTTCGTGTTGCCTCTAGCCCACCAATGCCGGGCATTTTGAGGTCCATCAAGACAACGTCAGGGGAATGTTCGCGCGCTTTGCTTAAAGCATCTTCACCAGAAGATGCTTCACCGACTACCTCAATCGCACCGTCATCAAGCAACATACGCGCAATACCTGCACGAATCAGATCATGATCATCAACGACTAAGACTTTTATCAAAATAAATCACCCGCGAAAGCAACTAGAATTGTTAGACAATGAACGCGGAGATTATACAGCAATGCTTGTTAGTTTTGGTGACGAATTCAAGGTTTTCATCTTAAACCCCTGAGAATCAAGCCATTGAGAAGCTTCAAATTCACTCAAGCATACCGACGTTGCATAGGGGTGCTTAACCTTGAATATTTCTTCGAACTGATAGAGCAAGTGACTTCGGTTATTGCTACTAAATACAACAGCAATAGCCTTCATTCCTTTAATATAAGACCAAGCATTAAGCGCCTTTAGTGTTTCGATTTGAAACGACTCGGATAGAAGCATATCCATGCCCTTTAAGTTGATCACACAAGCCCACTCTCGGGTAAAATAGCGGTGAACCAAACGTTTATAACTAGCGACATAGTCTAAGGTATTCCCCTCATTCCATGTTCCAAGCATATCGATCGTCAAGATATCGTGCTTTGCATCGATCACAAAATTGGTTGTCTCTATGCGGCTCCCGCCTTCAACGCTAGAATTCGGGGATGAAGTATATGTAGACATGGCCTTTCTCAACATTCAATTACAATTCACACAGTACTTAACAAAAGTGTATGTCATCACAGCAATATAGCGAGTTTTACCAACAAAAAAACATAAATAAATTTAAATCAGGCATAAAAGCCATACTTTTAGAAGTACTTCACTAACTCCAGCTCTAAATAGTCTTCATCTCTTAGACCGTAAGTTTTCAATTGGTCGTCACTTTCGGCACCGTGAAACACGCGCGCTTCAATATTCAACTTAAGATCGCTCGCCAGTCGCTTGTTCGCCTCGAATGAAAACATCAATTCCTCAGTACGTGGATCAAAAATGACGCCCGTTAGGATTTCAGAGGAGTCTTCATCATTAAAGGCATAACGCCAACCGGCAAAAATATCTCGTTCAAAAGCGTGAGTTGCGTGCTCTTTACGGTCATCAAACATATATTCCAACACCCACCCCAGATCAGCAGAGCTTTCGAAAATACCCACTTGGGTATATTCAAAGCCAAATACTGCGGCGCTATATCGACCTTTTCTACCAAGAGCATCACCAAAGCCGGAATTGGTGATACCTTCAAACTTTAATAGCCAAGAGTCATAAATATATTGAAGTTCAATACCAGTCTGATCGATAAGATGATAATGAGGAACTAACTCAGAAAACGTAGCATTCGGGCGGAAACTGGCTTCACGACTCGTGCCGGAAAAATGAGATAAAGCAAACTCTAATTCACCGACATAATGTGAATAACGGACAGCAAAGTCACTATGCCATTCTTGTGCACCCGATGCATAGCTTGCTTCATCATTACTTACCGGCAAAGGGCTTGCAGATAAGCGACCATCTTCGCCAACGAAGGTTCTTTCGCGAAAGTACGGTAACCAGAAAAGGTCAATCGTTCCCCAGTCTCGCTCTAATGAAAACTTAAGCATCGCCTGACCGAGCTTGTCTTCGCCATCGGGGTTTTCAACACTGTCGCTTTGATTAACGATATCAACGAGATGCATAGATTCTGTGAC
>NZ_LWGJ01001088.1:0-19614 GCF_001635845.1 Oleiphilus sp. HI0132
AATTGTTTATAGTGAGCGTCGGTGAGTGTTTGGTTGTCAGTGTTATCTGCGAAGAAAAGGGCAACCGGTTTTTTGCCAACAAATACCGACATTAAGAAAAACTCTTTTGAGTCGGTGGCGCCCTTGAAATTCATGGGAATCAGGTCGAGTATCTTCTTGTCACTAGAGGGTTTCACCCAAATACTGGCTGGGCGAGAGCATAATTTCTCAAAAATAGTATTCTTGATTATTTTGCTTTCAAAATCCTTAAGTTCAGGGTGATCTTGGCACCCGACTGAATAATAGTTTTTAAAGCGGCTGCGGTCTTTGCTTATCAGACCCACGCATGCTCGTTCTAACTCAATGCCGTAGGCAATGCCTTGGGTCGCGGCATTCATCAGCTCATGTAGGTCGGTAAACTCCTGCGGGCGATGAGCCATGATATGTGTTAGCTCAGTATATAAGGGGTTCCGTGAAAGCGGCCCGTTTGCTTGCGCTTTTTCAGCAATGCCTTCTTTATTAGTCGGTGCATTAATTTTTTCAGGTTTCGGTACGTCCCGGTTCTCGTGTTGTCTGGTGTCTTCAAGCTTGTTAGTTTTAGTAGAGCTGGCTATTGGCGCTTCTGGAGCAGGGGGCGCTGCTTTTCCCTTCTGAGATGGCGCATAGGCATCTGACTGGAATTCACTGAGTTGGCACTCACTTTGTGCTTTAGTGCGCTTGCGTGGTGGCACGAATAATTTAGCAGCCGGTTGCATTACGCCTGGCATAGGATGAGCGCGTGACATATCTGCAGCAGCTTCATGAGTTAGCTGAATCGCTTCATCAACCGAGCAGTTTAAGTAGCAAGCCAGAATCCGTTGTGCTCTTAATGTTGCCCTTGAATACCAGCAATATGAAGAATAGTGAGCAATCAGGTTTGCCAGCATCACGACAAAATGTGGAGACTGCATCAGCATATTAATGTCGCGATCTTCAACACGGAGCGGTTTCCCATCAGGGCTAAAAGAGCGGGCAATAGTGACCCATTGCTTATGGCTTAATTGTTTATCTGGTTGATAGCATGCCTGAGCCAGGGCAGGAACGTTTAGCTTTTTAGCCAGAGCGGTCGTGACATCGACGATTGTACCGCCTAATACTTCTTTCTCGGCAACATGGGGGAGCTTGTAGTTGGAACGAATGGCATAGCGTACTAAACGCATTTCAGGCGTTGCAAAGCGCCATAAATACCAGATAGGCGCACCCAGAAACAAGCTGGACCAATAAACGTCTTCGGGGTTTCCTTTACCTTTTCTTTTAGCGATGGCTCGACCGAGGTGGCCTGCATATAAACTGGTTGATAGTGTTCGAAGGTAGTAGAAACTGGTAATACTCTTTAAGGAAATAGCTTTAAAGGGTTGCTCGTTTATCAGCTCTGTTAGGCGCTCAATGCCAATCATACTAATGGCGTGTGCCAGTGTCTTACTGCTCGGTGTATCTTCTAGCTGGCTATCATTGGCGTGTGACATGACGTAAAAAGCCAAGATTGGGTCTTTATTAACGTGAGCAGCCAGATGAGAGTATGGAATAACCTTTTTTTCTAGCATACGAATGACTTTTTGACCCACTTTAAATGGCGAGGGAAGTGACTTTGTCACCAGAAAGTTTGCCCAGCCTTCAGCGCTATCGGGCATTTTTGAGTCAGTCATAAAGCTAATGTAATAGATTGATAGTTAGGAGTTGCGAGCAATTTATTGAAAATAGCTCACTATGACTAGAGTATAGATTGGATTTTTAATAATGCAGGCAATTAATGGCTGAGTATTATTGGTAGGTTTCTTTGTCGCCGAGTGTTTCTCTAATTCTGCGGTAACTATTCATGCGCTCTTCACTAATCTCACCTTTGTCGTAGGCGTCAAGGATCGCGCACTTGGGCTCATTATTATGTTTGCAGTCACGAAAACGGCAGTAGCCAATATGCGGCCTGAGTTCGATAAAACCTTCCAACAGTTCTTGCTCATTGATATGCCATAAGCCGAATTCTCGTATGCCCGGTGAGTCAACAATTCTACCGCCACCCGGAATATGAAAAAGCTTGGCTGTCGTCGTGGTGTGAGTACCTTTACGGGATACTTCCGAAAGCGCGCCGACTTTAATGCTCTGATCACCCAGAATACTACGAATCAGTGAAGACTTGCCGACACCGGATTGGCCAACGAAGACGCTGGTGTAGTTTTTTAGCCAGTCGAATAAGGTGGACTCACAATGCTCGACTTCATTGGCTGAGGTCTTGAGTACTTCATAGCCAAGTGCTTCATAGCTTTGGCAGAGTTTTTCTATCTGAGCGCGGTTATTATCATTAATCAAGTCGCTTTTGTTAAACAGTATGGCAGGCTTGATGTCGAGAGTTTCAGCGGCCACCAGATAACGATCAATTAGATTAGCGTAGGGTGTGGGTTCAGTGGCGACAACAATAATAATACGGTCGATATTGGCGGCTACGGGTTTGAGCAGCCCATAGTTGTCTGGGCGTTGCAGTAAACTGTGGCGTTCTAGGCGTGTTTCGATCACACCGCTTTGGTCTTTGCCGGGGCGCCAGACGACTTCATCACCGGTGACTAAAGCATCGACATTTGCTCTGACATGGCAGCGATGAACAAGTTTTTCTGTTTCGCCTTCGCAAATTTCGCTGGGTTCGATATCGAGCAGTTGGCCATAGTGCGCGATGACCAGGCCTTTTTGTTCTTCACCTAAATCGCTTGCTGCATATTCTTGCCCTAGCTTTTTGTCTTTGCGGTCGGCACGTGCGGCTTTCTCAGCTTGTATTTTTTCGATACGCCATTGCTGCCGTCTATTCAGTTTACGTTTGCTCATAAGCTCCGATGAATCGCTAGGAAAAGAACCAATGGCGCTATTCTAGCAGTAAAAGTATTCCAGAAGCTTGTTTATATCGAATATAGTGATTATCTTTAGCTGCCAAGCACCAGCATTAATCATAGGACTATTTTGATGACCGACAGCCCCGCGAAACATAAAGACAACCTTATCTGGATCGACCTAGAAATGACCGGCTTGGATCCTGAACAAGAGCGCATTATCGAGATCGCTACGATTGTGACCGACTCACAGCTAAATACCCTGGCGGAAGGGCCGGTTATCGCGATTCACCAAAGTGACGAATTGATGGACTCTATGGATGAATGGTGTACCAAAACACATGGTGAAAATGGTCTGACTGCTCGGGTTAAAGCCAGCAATACTTCCGAGAGAGAAGCAGAACAAGATACGATAGAGTTCTTGAAGCAATATGTAGATAAGGGCTGCTCGCCAATTTGCGGAAATACCATTGGTCAGGATCGGCGCTTCTTGGTGAAGTATATGCCGGAGCTAGAAGCCTTCTTTCATTACCGGAACCTGGATGTCAGTACATTGAAAGAGCTAGTTAGGCGCTGGAAACCAGAGATTCAATCAGGCTTAAAAAAACAAGGTACTCACCTGGCACTTGATGATATTCGAGATTCGATTGAAGAGCTAAAATATTACCGGGAGCACTTTATTAAAGCCTAAGTAAGTGCCACTCCTTTAAGAACCCTTCTTTTGGTTTCTCCGTGCAGGCCTCCGGCCGCTCTGTGTCCTCTGTGGTGGGTTCGTTTTTGGGGTTTTGATCTTTAGGATTAAGCCCTCTTAACCACAGAGGGCACGGAGCGCTTCGCTGCAAAGAGGAATAATATTTCCCTGTAAAATGGGTGCAATTCAGCTTAAGTAAGTGCCATTCGGGTCAGAGTAAAAAAAGCTATTTTTACTCTGATCCCACGATTAGGCGCTTAAGTCCTGCAATCAGTGCCTGGCATTCTTCAGGTGTACCAATACTAATCCGAAGATAATCTTTAATGCGTGGCTGTTTGAAGTGGCGAATGATAATCGATTGTTCACGCAAACCAGCAGCGAGAGCTTCAGCTTCAATATCTAGGTGCTTGGCGAGCACAAAGTTTGCCGCAGAAGGCATGACTTCAAAACCCAAGTTCTCGAGCTCTAGTGTTAGCCAATCACGCGTTTCAATGGTCTTATCGCAGCAGGCTTGAAAATAAGCTTTATCTTTAATCGCTTCCGATGCGCCTTTGATTGCAAAGCGGTCAAGCGGATAGGAGTTGAAGCTGTTCTTCACTCGCTCAAGGCCATCGATCAAGTCTTTATGCCCAATGGCAAAACCGACACGTAAGCCCGCCAAAGAACGAGATTTAGAAAAGGTCTGAATAACCAATAAATTGGGATACTTATTGACGAGCGCAACGGCACTTTCACCACCAAAATCGATATAAGCCTCATCCACGACGACCACTGATTCAGTATTCCTTTTCAGCAGAGCTTCGATTTCGTCTAATGGCAATACACGACCGGTTGGTGCATTAGGGTTAGGGAAGATGATGCCGCCATTATCTGTTGGGTAGTCGCTAAGCTCTATTTCAAACCGTTCACTAAGTGGAAGAGTCTTAGGTTCAATTTCGTATAAGCTGCAATAAACCGGATAAAAACTATAAGTAATATCGGGGTAGAGTAGCGGCTTACCATTTGATAGCAAGCCCATAAAGGTATGTGCTAGCACCTCATCTGAGCCGTTACCGACGAAAACCTGCTCGACTTCAAGGTCGTAATATTCGGCTATCGCACTTTTCAACTCACTGGCATTTGGATCAGGATATAAACGAAGAGAATCAGACGCTTCAGCCTTCAGGGCCGAGAGAACTTTGTCAGAGGGGCCATAAGGGTTCTCGTTAGTATTGAGCTTAATAAGATTGGAAACCTTAGGTTGCTCACCTGGAACGTAAGGGGTGAGCTTGTGAACGATGGGGCTCCAGAACTGACTCATAATAACTCTCTTAAATTGAAAACTGATATCGCGAGGGCGAATTTAGATTACTGCTTACTTTACCGAATACCGGCTTAATCGCCAAGAATGAAATTATCTAAATCATTTTTAAGCCTGGTTTCGAGTGTGGGGGGGGTGCAAATATTATGCGCTTATTAAGCAAATACAATAAGAACGATAATGATCACCCTAGAC
Organism: Oleiphilus sp. HI0132; assembly: GCF_001635845.1. Lineage (NCBI taxonomy): Bacteria > Pseudomonadati > Pseudomonadota > Gammaproteobacteria > Oceanospirillales > Oleiphilaceae > Oleiphilus > Oleiphilus sp. HI0132. Next base: position 5,018 of record NZ_LWGJ01001088.1, read on the forward strand.
CGCTTTCAACTAATTTTTTTACTTTCTCTGCCTATTATTGGCGGTATGATCTCGCAAAATATACTGAATATCGTCGATGTCGCAATGGTCGGTCATCTGGGGGCTAGTGCCTTAGCCGCAGTAGGAACAGGGAGTTTTGCAGCCTTCGTTTCAAGCGCCATGGTTCTGGGGCTGTCTAGCGGTGTTCAAGCTGTTGCCTCTCGTCGTTTGGGTGAGAAGAAAATCGAGCAAGCTGGGGTGTCGCTATTTGCAGGTGTGATGATCGCCGTAATATTTGGCAGCCTTCTGACAGCTTTAATTTATCCTTATATACCTTCTATTTTTCCATATCTTAATGCCGATACCGAAGTCGCTGAATTAGGTAGCTCTTATTGGGAGATCAGAGTCCTCGCGACGGTTTTCATGGGGGTGAATTACGCCTTTCGCGGTTACTTTAATGGCATTAGTCAGCCAAAGTATTACATGTTGTCGCTAGTGTTTATTCATGTACTAAATATTATTCTGAACTATATATTGATTTTCGGTCACCTTGGTTTCGCCGCTATGGGGACTGATGGTGCGGCTTGGGCGAGTACCATTGCCATGGGCGTTGGTTCTGTTCTGTATTTTTGTTTGGGCTTCTTCAAGCTGGAGTCGTTAAAATTATTCCGTATAAAACCAAGCTTAAGTGATCTTGCTAGCGTCTTTAGACTCACCATTCCAGCAGGTTTTCAGCAGCTGTTAATTGCGATTGGTATGATCAGCTTGTTTTGGATGGTGGGTAAAATAGGCGTTAGTGAAGTTGCCGCTTTAAATATACTCATCAATATTCTGATGTTATGTATTTTGCCAGGCTTTGGTTTTGGTATGGCCGCTGCAACGCTGGTAGGTACAAGCTTAGGTGAACGAGACAAGGTGAAGGCTAAACTCTGGGCCTATGATGTTGCCAAAATTGGCGGAGGGATAACCTTGATACTCGGTATGTTATTAGCCTTCAATGCAGAGCTTATCTTGCGCTTTTTCACTTCAGATACGGCTACCATTGACGCGGCTCGCTTACCTTTGCAGGTGACGGGGGCTTTAATATTTATCGATGTTATCGGTGTGATTCTTATGAACGCCTTGCTGGGAAGTGGTGACGTAAAAGTAGTCTTGAAGACAAGTATGCTTTCTCAATGGGCTGTGTTCTTTCCTTTAGGTCTTATCGCAGTAGTTTATTTTGAGCCGCCCTTGCTGGTGATTTGGCTTTTGTTTTCTTTCTCTCGCCTGGGCCAAGGTTTTGTTTACGGTATTCACTGGCATAGAGGGAAATGGGGAGGCGCTAAGCTTTAGTGTTTAGCGCTTCAATGACGGTGATTTCTAAATCGTTCTAGCCGCTCTGACGTGCTTGGGTGGCTTGAAAAATAGCCCTGTATTTCAGATTCTTGTTTTGGCTCCACGCTACCTATGTTTTCTTCGGGCTCGTTTGCACCTTGGTCTTTTTCTTGGGATTCTAAGTTCTCCATTAAGGTAATAAAATCCTCAGGATGTAAGCCAAACTCTTGTAAATGTTTCAGCGCAAAATCATCAGCCTCGAGCTCCATTTTTTGGGAATAGCCTGCTTGCAGAAGAACACCAGGTAAGGCAAGAATTGCTTGGCTGGTGGTTGAAATATCGCCAGTTACGATAACGATGAATAGGGCTAGGCTGGATTGCTGTATCAGTCTTCTCAGACTATGCCGGTGAGCGATATGTCCAATTTCATGCAGCATGATCGTTTCCAGCTGCTCTTGGTTCTCTGCGAGTTTGACCATCTCATCGGTAAAAATAATGGTTCCTGATGGAAGTGCAAAAGCATTCGCACCGATGGACTCGCTTTTGCGNAACTCGATTTTCATTGGAATGAGCTCAAGGCCTTCAATCTTTGTCAGCTCGTCGGCGATGCGATTAAAGGCCTGCCTTAAGGAGTCGCGCTCTTCTTCAGCTAATTCACTGCTTTGAAACACGCTCTTATCTAGGATTTCTAAGCCTCCGTGACCAATTTTTGTTGATACTTCAGCGGGCAGTGCGTGGGCCAATTCTTCGCTGAAAAAAGGAATGCCATAAGCGATAAAACCCCAGCTAGCGACCGCTACCAAAACTAAGGTTAACGCAACAAACTGAAGCTTACTTTCCAAGCGGTGAGCGAGCCCGGAATATGTTTTAGTTTTGAGGTAGCCATCCTGCTGGGCGGTTTTAATCAGTTCATCGATTGCTAAATTATCAGCACATTCAAATTGACATTGATCGCCAAAACTAATGAAGCGCGGGGTATTGCCAATGCGTGATGAGATGTCGACATCTTTAATGGCGACCTTTTTTAAGGGTTCATTGGATGACTCAGTGACAAATTCACTTTCTGGAAAAAAGCAGAGCTGACCGCCTTCCTGATAATGTAGCTTAGCGGGAAGCCGTGATGAGCTTTGCCCTAGGTACAAATAGCCGGAAATCTCCATTGTTAGCAACCAGGCTTCGTCAGCATTTAAATTCCCACTTCGATATCAAAGACTTCACCAAACTCTTCACCCATTGCGGTCAATTGATTTTGTTGATCCGCGACGAAATTATCGAGAGATTGATTTGTCAGCAGTGTTAGTTGGCTTGCGCGGTAGCGCGCAGTACGGATCATCGACCAGGGGATGAGTAAGCCTAGTGAGCAGATAATGGCAATCGTATTGCTGAGGTATAGATACAACATATAGCTAACGCTCAATGTACTTGAGAAAGTCATCTCTTCGATCTGGGTATGATTGAATATCAAGTTTTGGCGCTTGGTTTGAAGGTAGGCAAAGATCCATAAATAAACAGTAAAGAATACCAGCTGAATTAAAATGAGGTTTGAAAAAGACGGTGCTGTTTCTTCACTTGTAAAATTCATAAGGTCTAGCTGGGATAAAGTCCAAAGTACAATAGATATCGCTAAGATAAAAACACCGGAGGCCTTTAAATACATAAGATAGAAGCTTTTTGCGCCAGCGCCATAGCTGAATGGTGAGGTGCCATAGCGAGCGTTATTTACAAGGAAAATAGCTTTTAAGTATTGCCAGAAGGGAAAGCCCAAGATAAACAATGGGAACAAAGCAGCAAGCCCCCAAGGCATATTAAACTCTTCCTCAATATCTATTTTTGCTTCTTCTCCTACGGCAGGTATCTCTGTCGTTTCATCAGCTGGCATCTCCTCAGAAATCGGGACTTCCGAGTATTCCCATACCTCACTGGGCACAGAAAAATATATTGAGCTAACAAGCAGAGCCAGGAACAAAAATACCGGTAGGCCATAAAATAAATAAGCTTGCTTGAAGTTTCGTTCAAAGCGGAAGGTAATACCACGATAAGCTGTGTGGCGGAGCCTGAACGACATAGAAAGAACAATGATTGCAGGCACTAAAACTGTCACTGCTGCAGCGGCATACAAACCCCAAACGCCATTATAGGAATTTATTGCGTAATAAATGCCGAATAATATGGATGCAAAAATTCGCCCTTTTAGAATCTGTTCAGGCTTTGCCAAATATTGAAAGGCGCTGTCGTCAAGCTGAGTATTGCCATAAAAATAGCGGTGTGTTCTAACTTTCGCCCAGGCCGAATAAATGCCCAGCGTAACGATGGTGAGAGCTATATTGACGATCCAAATGCCAAAGAATTCGAGTGCTTTGCCGCTGAATCTAAAAGGCTGTTCAGTATAGGGTTTTACTTCTAAGTCCATTTAATGGGAGTTCCTTCAATTTGATGCGCTTAAAAACTAGCGGCAGTCTAACATAATTAGAAGGAGAGGCTGCGGTCAGAGTAAATTTACTCTAGACCGAACGGCACTTACTTAAGCATATGTTCCATCTAAACAAATGATTATCTATAGGGTGCAATTCAGATTAAATAGGAGCCATTCATTTAAGAACCCTTTTTTGATTATCTCCGTACAGGCCATCGGCCGCTCTGTGTCCTCTGTGGTGGATTCGTTTTTGGGTTTTTGATCTTCAAGACTAAGGCCCTTAACCACAGAGGACACAGAGCGCTTTGCTGCACAGAGGAGTAATGTTTCTCTAGGCTTCCACTGTAAAAAAGTGAAATTCAGTTTAAGTAAGTGCCATTCTACTTTCTAATTATTCTAGCTCTGACATATCGTCTCAATATCACAAGTGATCACCGATACATGCTTATAGCCGATTCTCATCAGCTGCTCTGCAGATAAAGTGGCGCGTGCACCGGTTGCGCAGTGGATATAGAGCGGTGTTTCTTCATGTGGGTGGAGTTCTGATACCTTCATTTCCAAGACACCACGTGGAATGTTGAGGGCGTTCGGTGTCGGGTTTTGTGCCACTTCCATGGGTTCTCTTACGTCAATCAAAATACCACCATTATTGCTCATTTCCAGCTTGGCGCTTGATGATGTTACACAGCGTACTTTAGGTCTGATTTCTTGAATTAAGTCCGGTATCGATCTCAACATATTTATTACCTCAAACATTTACAGTGATGGGAGGTATGATATATTAGAAGTTGCTAAATTAGCAATTTTTAATTAGTATTCATATTTATCGTGACATGCATAAGACGTAATTTAAGGTGTAGGTGATGGATATTAGTCTGGATGAAATGTCTTCGCGCTCGGCAGAAGCAGAGGCTTTCTTAAAAAACCTGGCAAACAGCAAGCGCTTAATGATTTTGTGTGTTTTGAGTGAAGGGGAGCTATCAGTTGGCGAATTAAATAAGCGGGTGCCTCTTTCTCAATCGGCCTTGTCGCAACACTTGGCAAAGCTTAGAGCAGTAGAGTTTGTGGCAACGCGCAGGGAGTCGCAGACCATCTATTACCGGCTAAACGACCCTCGTGTAGAGTCGATAATTCAGAACTTGTATAACGTATTTTGCCAGCCGAATTAATTAAACCTTAGGGTAATTGCATGACTTCAGCAGATAAATCTTTTATCGAACGTTTGCTCGCCTACAGTTTAGCGGGTGGCTTACCTTCAGCGATTCTTATTGTCTCGCTTTTATTGGGCATGGTCGCGCTGAACTACACTCCACGTGAAGAAGAGCCTCAAATTGTTGTACCGATGGTCGATGTGTTAGTCAGTTCGCCAGGTATGTCTTCTAAGCAGGTAGAACGGCAGGTGACAACACCGCTGGAAAAACTTCTGGCTCAAATCCCGGGTGTAGAGAATGTTTATTCCACCTCAATGAGCGGTCAGGCGGCTGTTACTTTACGATTTTATGTTGGCGAAGATCGTGAAGATGCAATTCTGAATACCTATAACAAACTTCATTCCAATCAACATAAAGTCCCTCAGGCAGTACAAAACTGGCGCGTAAACCCGGTTGAAGTGGATGATGTGCCGATCATGATGTTGGCTTTGTATTCCAAAGGCGATGCTAGCGATTATGACTTAAGGCGGGTAGCGGAAGAGCTGTCGACTTATATACAGGCAATTCCTGATACCAGTGAAGTCAAGGTAACGGGGGGCCGAGAACGAACGATAAGGATTTTTTTACAGCCCGAAAGTTTGGCAGCGCGTCAAAGTACTTCGGCAGACGTCTTGCAAGCTTTACAGGTGTCCAATCTGCTTCAAAGTAGCGGCAACTGGTTCGTTGACAATGAGTCTATTCAACTCGAAAGCGGCGACTTTATCCGCGACCTTAGTAGTCTAAAACAGACGGTGGTCAATGTTGTCGATGGGATTCCGGTAACGCTTCAGGATGTAGCTGAAATTGTTGACGGCCCTGCCAATGCGAGTACTTATACCTGGTTGGATTTTGCTGAAACACATCCAGAATTTGAAGGGGTCCCGATCGCCGCACGTAGTGATTTACCGATGTCGGTTATCAGTGTCGCCAAACAGCCGGGAAGCAATGCAGTCAGTGTGGCTCAGGAAGTTCATAAGCTTATTGCAGCGCTAAAGTCAGATTTATTGCCGACAAGTATCGGCATAGAAGTGCTACGTGATTACGGTGCAACGGCGAATGAGAAGGTTGATAACCTAACGAGTAGCTTGGCCTTTGCGGTCTTTACCGTGGTGGTGTTTATCGCGGTTTTCCTTGGCTGGCGCCCTGCTTTAGTTGTTGGTATTGCGGTACCCATTAGTTACGGGGTGACCTTGGCCTTGGATATGGCTTTTGGTTATACCATTAACCGTGTGACCTTATTTGCTTTGATTCTATCACTAGGTTTACTTGTCGATGACCCGATTACTGGTGTCGATAACATTGAACGATATTTGAAAAAGAAGCTGCGTGGCAAAGATGGAAGCCAGGACCCTGGTACGGCCTCTCAAATTGTTGCAGCGATATCAGAAATCAAAGTGCCTTTGATAATGTCGACCATCACTATCGTCCTGGCATTTATTCCGCTTGCCTTCATTACCGGAATGATGGGGCCCTATATGGCGCCGATGGCTTTCAATGTGCCAGTGAGCGTCGGCGTCAGTACGCTGGTGGCATTTTTAGTGACGCCTTGGTTGGCGAGTAAACTTCTGAAACCTTCGGCCATTGTTGCTGAACAGGGTGAGGACAGTCGTGCTGATAGCGGGAGCCCTTTTTTCCGACGTGTTCTCTCTCCCTTTTTGAATGATCGGAGAAAAGCAAAATGGGTCTTATGGGCTGTGCTGATCTTATTCCTAGCTGCAGCCATGTTACCTATGATGCGCTGGGTTCCCTTAAAACTTCTGCCTTTTGATAATAAAAATGAAGTGCAGATTATTATCGATATGCCAGAGTCAGCGACCTTGGAACAGACAGCGAGTTTGGCTAAGCAGATCTCCTTACAAGTGACGCAAGTAAACGAAGTACTCGCTTCAGCCGCCTTTGTGGGGGTGGCTTCGCCTATCGATTTTAATGGTATGGTTCGCCGTTACTATCAACGCACGATGCCTTATCAGGCAGACTTGCGGCTGACCTTACTCGATAAAGCAGAAAGAGAGCATCAGTCTCATGGCGTGGTGCTGCGTTTAAGAGACTTGCTTAAGTCTTTTAATAAAGAAGGTGTATTGGTTAGAGTGGTGGAAGTGCCACCAGGGCCCCCGGTATTGAGTACCTTGGTCGCTGAATTGTACGGTGACAAACTGACTCCCTACGAGGATATACAGGCTGCTGCATTGAGTGTAAAAGAGCGCCTGGAAAAAGAGCCTTTTGTCGTGGAGGTTGATACCACTGTCGAGGCTGAACAGAAAAAGCTTCGCTATACCCTGGATAAGACAGCAGCAGCTTTATCTGGAATTTCTTCTGCTCAAGCCAATCAAGCTTTAGTTATTGCTAATCAAGGCATGGCAGCGGGTTTCTATCAGCAAGAAAGAGAAACGTCACCCGTTCCGCTTTATTTAGAGCTTGCGGAAGCAGATAAAAACTCGATTGAAGATTTAGCGCGTTTGCAGGTAAGAGGTCAAGCAGGGGTGATCAAACAGAGCAGCCGCTATGGCTTGGACAGTGCACCGGTGCCCCTCGTTGCTTTGGGAGAATTAGGTGCGTTCGAAGAGCATGTCTCGGATCGTGCAATTCATCATAAAGACCTAAAGCCGGTCGTTTATGTGATGGCAGAGCTGTCTGGTAGAACGCCTGCTGAAGTGATTGCTGATGTGAGTGGCGATTTACAGCTTGGGGCAGAAGCGAAACAAGAAAACCTGAATGTTAGTGATTGGCAGTCTCGCAACTTTCTTTCGCTATTCACTGGTGAGTCAGCCGGACAGACTTGGTCGCTACCTGAAAATATCCAGCTCGAATGGGGTGGTGAAGGCGAGTGGAAGATCACCATAGATGTCTTTAGAGATATGGGTTTAGCATTTATGTTTGCTTTGGCAGGTATCTTCTTTGTACTGAAGATACAGACACAATCTGTCCGTCTTTCCTTGATTATTATGTCGGCTATTCCTTTGACGATTATCGGTATTATGCCTGGTTTTGCAGCGCTGAACCTTTTTGGCGAACGAGTGATTGCAGGAGCGCCTGAACCCGTATTATTTACCGCCACAGCGATGATCGGCATGATTGCTTTGGCTGGAATCGTTGTTCGCAACTCTTTGATACTCGTAGAGTTCATCACTCAAGCCAGAGACCGGGGTGTGGAGCTTAAAGAGGCGCTTATACTGGCGGGCTCCGTTCGTATGAGGCCTGTTCTACTGACTGCTGGCACTACCATGCTGGGTAATCTGGTGATTATCCTTGACCCGGTCTTTAGTGGCCTGGCTCTGGCTATTATTTTCGGCATCATTGCCTCAACCATCTTTACCTTGCTGGTGGTACCAATTGTTTACTTGTTGGTGTTCGATAAGCCAGAAAATAACTCATTAACTGATCACGCAAAATTAGGATACGAAGATGCAAACAAATGACTCCGTATTAAAAAAACTGGGCTTACCTGTACTGGCAATTGCTTTACTTATCGTTATGGTTGCCTGGATGGCGGGTGCCTTTAATAACAAGGTAAAGCCCGGGCAAAGTGAGCAGCAAAGTTTGGTAAAACTCGATGAGCTACTAAGGCAAGCGATTGAGGTCGAACGGGTGAAGAAGGAAGTGTTCGAGCCAGTGCCAGCAGGTATTGAAGCGAAACAGAATTCACTTATCTCATCACGTATTCTAGCCAAGATAGAGAAAGTACATGTACGAGCAGGGCAGCAGGTTAAACAAGGGCAGCTACTGATTGAATTGGAAAAGGCAGATTTGCTATCACGGGAGTCTCAGGCAAAAGCGGCTTTGTCTTCAGTGTCTGCACGATTGTTGGAAGCAAAGAATAATCTTAAGCGTTCTGAGGACTTGAGTCAGAAAGGCTTGATTGCTAACGCTGCTTTGGAGCAGACTCAGGCAAACTACGATAGCTTGTTAGCCGGTAAGCAAAGTGCAGAACAGGCTTTGTTAGAAGCGCAAACGGCCCTGGGTTATGCTCAGGTGCATTCCCCTATTGATGGTCTAATAATCGATCGCTTTGCAGAGCCCGGTAATACTGCCCAACCAGGGATGCAGCTTCTTACCTTATATAATCCAGCTACTTTACGAGTCGAGGCGCATGTGCGCGAACAATTGGCGATCGGCCTCAGTTTGGGTGACACCTTGCAGGTAAGGATTCCCTCGATGAATAAGAATCTGCCTTCAGTAATAGAAGAAATGGTGCCAGCAGGTAATGCTGCATCTCGAAGCTTCTTGATTAAGAGCCGTCTGGAGGCTGAAGGCTTGCTACCTGGCATGTATGCGCAATTAAGTGTGCCGGTGGGTACGAAACAACAGATTCTATTGCCTAGTGATCGTATAGCTTATGTTGGTCAGTTGAACGTTGTTTGGGTTTTGGAAAACGAGCAAGTTGTTCGACGCTTTATAAGAGTTGGCGATCAGAAAGAAAACGGGATGATCGAAGTCGTCTCGGGATTGCGTGCCGGAGACCTTGTTTTACCTGTTCAGAGCTAAAGGGGGACTTTCTCCCTATTTTTCGCACCTTTTGTTCGCTTATTGAACAGTTATGCTGGCAATAATGCCAAATAAATCACACTATATTTCAATAACTTGTCGTTTAACATTCGTTGACAGTTGAGTTAGAACTTCCGTGCTAGTCTTCACTTAAATCAAAGCAGTAAGCTTGTTTATCAATCTTTTTGATGTGAAGGAATTCTATTGTCAGCTATAAAAAACTCTATCTCAATACTTGTACTGTTTGTCTTTGCTTGTAGTGCACAGGCTTCGGCTAGTGTCGCTCAGGATGCAAGTAGTGAGTTCGGCAGCATGATGCTATTTTCGGCTGGCTTTGTTGGTTTATTTGCAGCACGTAAGCATATGAAGTCCGAGGCTTCCTAAAGTTCATAATTCGTTAAAGTACGTCCCTGTTTTACCTTGCTGGTTTACCAGTCCCCTTTATGCGGGGTAGCTCTCCATCCCCGCTTTTTTTCCATTTCTGTTAGTTCTACGAACGTAAAAACCGTTTAACGCCTAAAAGCTGGTTAGATACTTTATAGTAGCTGGTCGGTAGTACCTTATAAAGAATATCGACAAACTTGGCATCGGCACCAATTAATACTCGGAAGGTCTTCTTACGCATGCCTTTTTCGATGACTTCTGCCGCTTTTGCAGGGCTTGTTCGTGCCACCGTTTCAAAGTGTTTGGCAAGCTCATTGGAATTAGCTGCTTCAGTTTCAGCAGAATTTGCAATGTTGGATCGAATACCGCCGGGCATCACACAAATAACATCAATATTCTTACCTGAATAAATCATGTCTTGTTGTAAGGCTTCGGTAAATCCGCGAACGGCAAATTTAGAGGCATGGTAGGGCGCTACCATTGGCATGGTGATCAAGCCGAATATTGAAGCGACATTAACGATCATGCCGCGTGATGACTTTTCAAGTAATGGCATCATTTCTCGACAACCCATAACGACACCATTTAGGTTTACATCCATTACTTTGTTAAATAGGGCCTCAGAAGTTTCTTCAAAATAACCAAAAGACGTCATGCCTGCATTATTAATGAGTACATCTAAATGCCCGGATGAAAGCTCAATATCTTTAGCGAGAGCTTGCCAGTCCTCCTTTGAGCAGACATCGGACTGCTTGGAAATAATGGCTGATGAGCCGATGGCTTTACTCGTCTCTTTAAGACCTGCTTGGTTGATATCAGTGACCACTAAATTTGCACCCAGCTGCGCGAATAGTTTAGCAATTGCCTGACCAATACCAGAGCCCGCGCCGGTGATGAGAATTGTTTTGTTCGTCCAAGTGCTTTTCATGTTAAGACCCTTAAGTTGTTATTTTAATTTAGGTGTTTACGCCGCTTGTGCATCCTGACTATGTTTAGGTAGTTTTGTATCCAGCCAGGTAAAGATCGACTCCCTTATTTGAGGGAAGAAGCTTCCTCCCACGGTATAGTGACAGGCTCCTTCGATAACTTTTATGCTGGCTGAAGAGCCATATTTTCGGGTGATCTTATGTTGGATTTTTATCGGTGTGATTTTATCTTCGGTGCCGCCAATCACTAATACCGGGCAGCTTACAGATTGATAATCCACCTTGGAGGGGGGCTTGCGAAATAAGAACCACATAGATAGTTGTGTTGTGACTCGACCTGACTCAAAGGTAGATGCTTGAGTGAGTTGCTTGTGGATATCAGCGCTCTGTGTGTTCGCGATACCGTACTGAATATTTCTTAATAATAAATTGGTATACGAGCGCCATAAGGGAAATTTCAACAAGTTATGTCCAAAGGTTTTGAGTACCGACCAACTTGAAGCATTAATGCCCGCAGGCGCAGCTGAGGAAATTAAAATCAACTGAGAGCAGGGTAGCGCTTGTGCAAGCAACTGCGCGAGTAAACCGCCCATTGAGTGGCCGACTAATATCGGTGATTGATTTGAATGGGCTCTCGTGAATTTATTTATGTCTTGCTTTAAAGAGGCGACATAATCTTCGATACCCAGTCGAGCTAAAGAGCGCCTTTTGTCCTCGCATAGCTTATTCTTAGGGTAATGAAGTGGAAGTCTCGGAACGAGTACAGGGTAGCCTTGTTGTTCAAAGGCGTCTTTCAGTTCATCTAATATGTCTGGTGTGCTCCACATTCCGTGGATCAAGACAACAGGAGGTAGAGATTTCATACTTCTACCTCCTCAACTTTTTCGGTCGTTTGTGTCTTTTCTTTGGCGACGGAAGGCGTACTTGTTTCAGTTTTTTCTACCTTATGAAAAGCTTCAAGAGGCGTGTTGTCATCAAAACGAAGTACACCGTCGTCGAGTTTGCTGTGTTTGATGGCAAAGATGTCTTTGAAGTAAAAGTCCTTATTGCACCATGGAAAGGACTCTCCCTGGCCAGGCAAGCGGTCGAGAGCTCTTAATACGTAGCCAGATTTCAGTGCAACAATGGTGCTTTGTTTGGCGTTTGGTTCACGGTAAGGGTAGACACTTTGGTAACCATTTTGCTCCATGTGTTCCAATAGGCGGCAGACATAATCAAAGGTCAGCTCTGCTTTGAGCGTCCAGGAAGAGTTAGTGTATCCAAAGACCCAAGCAAAGTTTGGCATTTGGCTGAACATCATGCCTTTATAGTTGGTTAGCTTAGGCGCATCGACGTCGTGACCATCGACACTCAGTTTCATTTTTCCCCATAGCTGAAGATCGAGCCCTGTGGCGGGAACAATAATATCGGCTTCAATTTCGTCGCCCGACTTCAACAATATTCCTTTCTCAGTGAAGCGCGCTATATGCTCAGTGACGATACTCGCTTTGCCGGAACGAACTGAATTGAATAAATCTGCATCAGGTACCAGGGCCATACGCTGATCCCATGGATTGTAGGTGGGCTTGAAATGAGTATCGACGTCAGCTGCTCCCGCCAGTGCTTTCCTATTCATATCTCTGACAAGCTTACGAATAAAGTTTGGAAAGCGTTTGGATAACATAAATACCATTTGCTGCATGGTAGTGTATTTGGCGCGCATGATTCTATTCGTTAGGCCCGCCGGGAGTATTTTAGAGATTATTCTAAATAACATGTCTGAAGCGGGGCGAGAGTAGACGTAGCTTGGCGAGCGCTGAACCATGGTGACATGAGCTGCTTTCTTTGCCATTGCGGGTACAACGGTGACGGCCGTCGCACCACTGCCTATGACAATAACGCGCTTACCTGAGTAGTCCATATCAACAGGCCATTGCTGAGGGTGGGCAATGGTTCCTTTGAAGTCATCATAGCCTTCGAAATTTGGCAGGTAACCTTTTTCATAATTGTAATAGCCTGAACAACAGGTAAGGAATTTCGCAGCAATATGGTACTGCGACCCATCTGCTCGCTCGATACTGACAAGCCAGCGGTTTTGTTCCGAGTTCCAGTCAGCTGATATGACTTTCTGTTGAAAACGAATGTACTGGTCCAGGTTCTCATCAGAAACCAGTTCATCTAGATAATGCTTGATGCGGTCAGCTGTGCCAATATATTCACGGTCTGTCCAGGGTTTGAAAGAATAGGAAAAGGTATACATGTCAGAGTCTGAACGAATACCCGGGTATTTGAATAAGTCCCAAGTGCCGCCAATGTTTTTTCGACCTTCAATCACTGCAAAAGAGGTATGTGCGCGCTTTTTCTTTAGGTTGTAGCACATGCCAATGCCAGAAATGCCAGCTCCAACGATCAGTACGTCGAGTTGCTCATAGTCTTTGTTCATGATGATCTCCTGCAATTACCGCGAAAGTTATCGTGCTTCTTTTTTATTAGTTTTCTGCTGAAATATTCGTATCAGCTAAAGTGGGTATATGCAGATTAGTGACTGTTGGTCACATAATATAGGATGCTTCCTGTCAAAAATTGATAAATACGGCCATAATGACAGTTGAGGCTAGTTAATTGTTACTTTGGTCACCTAATTCAAAGAAAGGTCTGTAGGGTTTATGTATGTAGGCAGTGCTAAAAAGAAGCAGTCGATATTAGGTTTGATTCCACTGTTTAAAGCGGTTGAAGACTTGGGGGCAGACCCGGAAGAACTTTTGCGGCGCAGGGGGATGTCCTTGCAGAATATGAATGGTGCCGCCGTGATTGAGCAATCTTTGGAGCTGGATATCGTGTCAGAAGCAATAGACTTACTGAATGACCCTATTCTTGGTGTCAAGGTAGGCAGTCAGGTGACATTTACCTCATACGGTACCTATGCAATGTTGCTTATGAGTGCACCAAATTTTGACCAGGCTTTGAAGGTTGGCGCTCAATTTCAGTCATTATCACTGCTCTTTTCACATATGACTTTGCATTTTGATAAAGATTGGATAGAGCTACGTTATACCTTACCAGAGGCCTCACCTAAACTCAGGACATTTATTGCCGACAGAGACCTTATGGGAACCTATATCTTTGTAAGGGAGTTTCTTGAAAAACCAAACGAAATACTAATTGCTGCAGGTACTGCTCGGCCTAAGCCTGAAGGTAAGTGTTTGGCGGAGTATCAGAAATATATCGACTTTGATTTACATTTCGATCAGCCCTATAACTGGTTTCGGCTTCCACGCGTCATTTTGAGTGTGGCGATGAAGCACGGGAACCCTCTCGCTCATCAGCTATATCGAGTTCAAGCTTATGAGCTATTACGTAAGTTCTATTCGCAAGATGAAGATATTGTTTCACAAACCAAGCAAGTCATTGAAGGCTACGAAGGGCGCTTTCCAAGCGTTCCTGAAGTGGCAAAGATGTTTTCTGTGAGTGAGCGTACCTTCCGCAGAAAACTAAGCGCTGCCAACACGAGTTACCAAGGTATCCTGGATGAGCATAAGAAACAGCGCTGTCTAGGGATGATGGCTGCAGGGAAAGTGTCAGTGGCCGCATTGGCTGATCAGTTAGGTTACGCTGAGTCCGCTAGCTTTTTGAGAGCGTTTAAACGTTGGACTGGATGTACGCCTAAAGATTATCTTAGAAGAGTTTAGCGAGTAATTTATCCCGGCTGGCTATAAGACTACTCGTATCTGCAGCCTTGGAATATCATCTGAGTGAAAACGATAATTACTTAGAACAATGTGCATGTTTAGTCTAAAATATTTTCTTTCTGAATAAAAATTGCATTGGAGCGCTTAAGTAATGGGGATGATTGAATCTCTCGGGAGTCATTTTGACGATAGTTACGATTTTATTCTGAGTAACGATAGCAACTTTTTTGATTCTTTCTAT
>NZ_LWGJ01001089.1:0-5097 GCF_001635845.1 Oleiphilus sp. HI0132
ATAATGGCTCATAAGAAGGCGGGTGGTAGTACCCGCAACGGTCGCGATTCGGAGTCGAAACGTTTAGGTGTTAAGCGATTCGGTGGTGAAGTAGTTAAAGCAGGCAACATTATTGTGCGTCAACGTGGTACACGTTTCCACGCAGGCGATAATGTTGGTTGTGGTAAGGATCATACATTGTTTGCAACATCTGGTGGTGTTGTGAAGTTTGTAACAAAAGGTCCTTTGAACCGCAAATATGTGACGGTTGAAGCTGCGGAGTAAGCAGTCGTTACGGATTTGGAAAAGGCTCCGCTGTGCGGAGCTTTTTTTTTGCAATTTATTTGCTGATCGACTTTATTTTCCTTATAGGGTCAAATGTTGGTCGTTGGGTACTAATCTAAGGGGTGTGCAATGAAGTTTGTTGATGAAGCGACAATTGGAGTAGAGGCTGGTAAAGGTGGTAACGGTTGCTTGAGCTTTCGTCGAGAGAAGTACATTCCGAAGGGTGGGCCTGATGGTGGAGATGGCGGAGACGGCGGTTCAGTTATTCTGGTGGCAAGTGAGTCGCTGAATACTTTGGTCGATTATCGTTATGTCAGGCATTATCGCGCTCAATCTGGTGAGCAGGGTGCCGGGCGTAATTGTACTGGAGCAAAGGGTGAGAGTTTGTTTCTTCAGGTTCCGGTAGGGACTTCAGTTATCGACACGGACACTGAAGAAGTGCTAGGGGATTTGACTGAGATCGGGCAAGAGCTCATCGTGGCGCAAGGTGGCTTTCATGGTTTGGGTAACACTCGTTTCAAATCCAGTGTGAATAGAGCGCCCCGTCAGACAACTAAAGGGAGTGAAGGTGAGTCACGTAGCCTGCGTTTGGAGTTGAAGGTGTTGGCGGATGTAGGTTTGCTTGGTATGCCTAATGCAGGTAAGTCTACGCTGATTCGTTCAATTTCTGCAGCTAAGCCTAAAGTGGCTAATTACCCCTTCACAACGTTAGTACCTAATTTGGGTGTAGTGCGTGTTGAAGAGCATAAGAGTTTTGTGGTTGCTGATATTCCAGGCTTGATTGAGGGTGCTGCAGAAGGAGCGGGCCTTGGTGTTCGTTTTCTGAAGCATTTGGTAAGAACTCGTCTGTTGCTTCATGTTGTTGATATGGCGCCTTACGATGGCTCAGATCCGGCTCAGGTGGTGCAGGCGATAGCGGCTGAGTTGGAAAAGTTTAGCCCTACCTTGGCTTCCCGGGATCGCTGGCTGGTTCTGAATAAGCTTGATTTATTGCCAGAAGAAGATCGTAAGGCTATATGCGAGAAATTAGTAGAAGCGTTAAATTGGACGGGGCCCGTTTATCAGGTGTCGGCAATTAAGTCTGCTGGTCTAGCGAACTTGTGTCGGGATATCATGACATGGATTGATGAGAAGAATGCGGCTGAGGCAGCTGATGAAGCCTTAGCTGAGCAGGAGCAATTGATTAAGGATAAGATGCATCAGGAAGCTAGAGATAATCTAGAGGCTCTGAAGGCGGCTCGCAAGGCTAAGCGCCTGGCAGGTGAGGAGCTGGATGACGATTTTGATGACGGCGATGACGATGATGGTGTTGAAGTGGTATATGCTCAGTAGTGTGGTGAGTGGTTTTGTGGTGGGCGATAGGGTTGTATCAATATGACTGAGTGTACTGGGCGCGCTGAGCTAAGTCGTGCAAACCGTTGGGTTGTGAAAATCGGCAGTGCATTGCTGACTGATGATGGTAAGGGCTTGGCTCGAGAGTCTATCGGTGACTGGGTGGCGCAGTTGTCTAAGTTGCATCGTCAGGGGCTTGAAATTATTTTAGTGTCTTCCGGATCTGTGGCGGAAGGTATGGCGCGCTTGGGGATGAGCGAGCGTCCTCAGGAGTTACACTTGCTGCAAGCTGCGGCTGCGGTCGGGCAAATGGGTTTGGTTCAGGCCTATGAAGAAGAGTTCCAAAAGCATGGCTTGCATACAGCTCAAGTCTTGTTGACGCACGATGATCTGTCTAACCGCAAGCGCTACTTGAATGCTAGAAGTACCGTTCGTTCAATTGTTGAGTTGGGTGCCATTCCAATTATCAACGAAAATGATACGGTTGTGACGGATGAGATTCGTTTTGGTGATAATGATACCTTGGGGGCTTTGGTTGCCAACTTGGTTGAGGCTGATGGCCTGATAATTTTAACGGATCAGGCGGGGATGTTTGATAAGGATCCGCGTCGAAATGCTGATGCGCAAATGTTGACTCAGGTATTGGCCTCAGATGAGCGGCTAGAGGAGATGGCTTCCGGTGGTGCAGGTGCGCTAGGGCGTGGTGGAATGGCGACCAAGGTGCGAGCAGCCCGTTTGGCGGCGCGTTCCGGTGCTTATAGTGTGATTGTTGGTGGCAAGATAGAAAGTGTTTTGTTGCGCTTAAGAGCGGCAGAGGATTTGGGTACTATGATGCTGCCTTCAACCTCAAGACAAGTTGCGCGTAAGCAATGGTTGGCAGGGCATCTCCAGACAGCAGGTAATTTGGTGCTTGATGATGGGGCTGTGGCAGTGCTAGAGCGTGGTGGTAAAAGTTTACTGTCTGTCGGGGTTGTTTCGGCAAGTGGTCGTTTCAAGCGTGGTGATATGGTCTCGTGCAAAGATAGTTCTGGCAGGGAATTTGCGCGAGGCTTAGTAAATTATGATGCGCCAGATGCGAAGAGGATTCTAGGTAAGTCGAGTGACGAAATCTTATCGATTCTAGGCTTTTGCCATGAAGCTGAGCTTATTCATCGTGATAATCTTGTGTTGCTTTGAGATGCTAAACTTCAGGCATAAAAAAACCGGCGTTTGCCGGTTTTTTTATGCCTGAGAGCGAAGCTTAAGCTTTAAGGGCTTTAACTTGTGCGTTCAGGTTGCTCTTGATGCGAGCGGCGCGGTTTTTAGGGAAGATACCCTTGTTTACCATGCCGTCGATAATTGGCTGAGCAGTTAGGAAAGCTGCTTGTGCGTTATCGTAGTTTCCGCCAGCAATTTCAGCGTCTACTTTTTTGATGTAAGTTCTAACCATTGAACGTTGGCTAGCATTGTGTTGGCGGCGTTTCTCTTGCTGACGCGCGCGCTTTTTTGAAGATGGGGAGTTGGCCACCGTGTTGCTCCTAAATTTCGCGGATTACTAAAAAATTAACTGGGAGCGCTTACACTTGATGTTGCTGAAAAGTGCTCGATCCCAGTTCATATAAAAATGACGCGAGACTATGCCGTTTTATTAGTCCTTTGTCAATAGTCTATGCTTAGACTTACTTGCTTTACTTAAGCGACCATTTTATTCAGCAGGTTTTCACATACCTTCTGGTTCATATACTTGGGCACTGGGTAGTTAAGATGTGCTTCTTCAAGAGCTGATTTGGCAATCTTTGGGATGTCCTCGGTCTTAAGGTCGCCAAGTTGCTCAGGGATGTCAAAGCTTTTGAGCATTTCACGAATTCGCTGAATAAACTTATCGGCAAGTTCCCTGTTGCTTTCTTTACCTTCTTTTAGCCCGCTTACTTCCGCGAGCTTGGCAAGACGTTCTGTAATTTCATCTTTTGAATAATCCAGAACATGCGGTAGGACAATCGAGTTGGCCAAACCGTGTGGTGTAGAGTAATACGCACCAAAGTTGTGGGCGATGGCGTGAACATAGCCTACGCTCGCTTTGGTGAAAGCCAGGCCAGCATAGTAAGACGCCATAGCCATATTTTGTCGAGCTTCCAGGTTGCTGCCATCTTTCACTGCTGTTTCAAGATTTTCCATGATTAGACGTGTAGCAGCTGTTCCGTAAGCGTCGGTCTCATCGGTAGCATTAACTGAAATGTAAGACTCAATCGCATGAGTCAGTGCGTCCATTCCGGTTGCAGCCGTCACTGCAGCAGGTAGGCCTAGCATCATTGCGCCGTCTAAAGCGGCCATCATGGGTACCAGTTTAGGGTCAATGATAGGTGTCTTTTGATGGGTTTCAGGGTCTGATACGACAGACACGATGGTTACTTCTGAGCCAGTGCCTGCAGTTGTCGGGATGGCGAATAGTGGCAAAGGTGCTTTACGTAACTTGAATAAGCCGGCCATCTTCTCTAATGGCTTGTCATTTGTTGCGCGTGCTGCGATAGCCTTGCTTGCATCAATCGGTGAGCCACCGCCTACGGCAAGAATTGCTTCGCAGTTGTTGTTTCTTAATAAGTCTAGACCTGCTTGTACCTGATCATAGGTTGGGTCAGGAAGAATGCCGTCGTAGATTACGTATTTGATGTCAAGTTCTTCCAAGCGAGCTTTGATTTTGTCGATTAGTCCGATGCTGACGAGTACTTCATCGGTCGCAATCATTAGCTTTTTAATGCCTAGTTGGCCAATAGCATCGCATAATTCCAGTGAGGAGTCTGCACCAGTGAAAAGCGTTGGCTTTGGCATCGGAACGACTGCTGCAGCGACCTTTAGTGCTTTTGCTAGACCTTTGTAATATTGAACTTTTAAAGAAAATAACATGACAATACCTAATCGTAATTCGCAAAGTTGTAGAGTGGATGTTTAGAGTAACTGCTCTAAAAAAATAGAGTATAAGCTCTAATTATTGAAAAGTAAAATGACTTGGAGTCATGCTATACGAATTCGTACTACTTTCATCAGCTCAAAATCCATTCCAGCGAGCTTTTGTGTGTCTGAATAGTAGGTTAGGTTGACTCGAGCGCCTTTTAGGTTTTTGTAGGTTTTTTGTCGCTTAAACTGAAATGGCGTATCGCAATCTTCAAGCATTAGCGTATTAACTAGCCAGCCATCATCTTGCTCACGTTGTACATGAGAGATAACTTTCTTGTCTTGGGAGTGGATAAGATTGCGATGCTTTTTGATGAGGCTATCAGCATCAGATTTTATTTTGGACATGGGGTTGTGGGTCTACTTAAGGAGGACTTTGTTTTAGTTTGGTGAGTAATGCCTGGGTGGCCATATGTTTAATAAGGTTCTTCCATCATTTTTAGGATATCGTTCAAAAAGGGCTTGATCGCTTCTTTGTCCGCAGTGCTTGCGCTCGACAGTATCTGTTTCACCATGGCTTGGTTTTTCTCAATAGCATTGCTTAACACTTGTTTGTGCTCCGGGCTGATGTCA
>NZ_LWGJ01001090.1:0-2502 GCF_001635845.1 Oleiphilus sp. HI0132
GCGCATTGGGTTTGATGGATGAAAAGCTTGAGGAGGAAATAGCTCAGTCTCGACATTTGGTTGATGAGGGGGTAGATGATATTGAAGGAAAACATCTGAGTGCTGCAGATGGCTTAGCTGAAGGGAGCAAGCAGAGCGCTAGAAATGAAGTTGCGGCTTCGACTAACACTCCTGTAGATACTGAGGCTAAAACCTCCCAGCAAGCTTTAAATGTTTACGAGTTTTTTACGCCAGAGAAAGTCAATGAACAACAGCTTAAGCCAGAGTCTTTCGAGGCTGTTTCCAAGTACAAATATGCAAGTCATGATAGTACCGAGTTTTCCTTAACGACCAGGGATGGCGATAAAGTCTCGATTCGTTTGAGTGATACATTTGCCTCTATTTACCAGTCTTCGGGAAACTCTCTAGGCGTGGCTGTGTCCGGCGATAAGTCGTTTGAATATAGTGTCGAAGGGGAGCTGGATGAATCGGAGCTTACGGCAATTAACGAGCTATTGTCGCAGCTAGGTAATGTAACGGAATTATTTTTTCAAGACCGCTTTCAGGATGCATTTGAATCAGCGATGAGTGTAGGGTTTGATTCCAGCGAAATTGCATCCTTTTCCTTAGACTTGTCCAAGACTGTAGCGGAAGAGTTAAGAACTTATGGTGCACCTTCTAGTTCACAAGAAGGTCGAACGAATGACTTATCAAACCTAAAGCGGTATCAACCTATTGTAGATATGGTTAATCACTTTAATCAGATGAATGATTCAATGGGAGTGTTTGAATCTCCGCGCGACTCAATGGTCAGCTTGATTCGTGAAACGCTTGAAAGAGTGAAAGGTATGATGAGTGAATTAAGTGAAAATAGCGCTGACGCTGATAAGTCTATGATTCCAGTAGATAAGGTAACTGTTTCCCACTTTATCGAATTTAGTGAGTACTTATTGTCTGAATGATTTTAGAGGTGGCTTCCTAGGTTAAAATAAATTCTAGCCTCGGTAACGGGGCCTAAGTAGCTGTTATGTCTACGTAGATGGTTAGCTTCTGTCCTGGCTGTAGATATTTTTTCTTGTTTAGCTTGTTCCAGCTTACTAGGTCATTAATCGTTACGCTGAACTTACTTGCGATGCGAGCGAGCGAGTCACCTTTTCTTACTCGATAGCCAATCTTTCTGATCATTTGCCTTTTATCTCTAAAAGACGGTAGCGGCATGCTTGCTTTACCTACATCCTTAAGTGACCAGATAATTAATTCCTGACCTGGCTTAATCGGGTCAGTGGGTGCCATGCCGTTCCACTTGGCTAGAGAGCGAACGCCTACTTTGTGAGCTCTGGAAATATCCCACATGGTATCTCCAGAGCGTACTTTATAACGTAGTTTCTTGCTGCCTTGGCTTCCGGATATTTTGTCTTGCTTGCGCTTGAGTCGATTATGCTGGCTTAAGTTGTAATAAGCTTTACCTTCAGATGCAACAGGGATAAGTAATTTTTGTTTCTCTCTGATCGTGTTAGAGCGCAGCTGATTGACTTGCTTAATCAAGGCTGGAGTTGTGTTGAATTTCTTTGCTATGCGAATTAAGGAGTCACCGCGTTTTATACTGTAGCGAGTCCAGTTGAGCCTCTTTTCTGGAGGTAGCTCAGTCAGCGCGGCTTTAAACTGTTTGGCGCTCTCAATAGGTACCAATAAACGATGAGGCCCCATGGGGGCGCTAGCCCACTGATTGAATCCTGGGTTGAGTTTATATATTTCCTTTATATCGATGCCGGCCAGGGTAGCTGCCTGGGCAAGATCGATCTGCCCGCCAGTTTGAACTGTCTCAAAGTACGGTTTATCAGCGATTTTCGGGAATTGAATGTTGTATTTTTCAGGCGACTTTACAATCTTGGCAAGAGCAAGCAGTTTAGGGACGTAAGCGCGGGTTTCTCTTGGAAGCTTCAAAGACCAGAAGTCTTGGGGTTTTCCTAGTTTTTTATTGCGCTTTATCGCCTTACTAACGCGGCCTGAACCAGAGTTGTAAGATGCAAGAGCATGGAGCCAGTTGCCGTCAAATCGTCTACTTAAGTAACTCAGGTATTCGAGAGCTCCTTGAGTCGATGCTAATACGTCACGTCGTCCATCGTACCACCAGTTTTGATGCAAACCATAAATCTTCCCGGTACCTGGAATAAACTGCCATAAGCCTGAAGCACGGCCATGACTGTATGCGAAAGGATCGTAGGCACTCTCGACAAAAGGTAGTAGTGCTAGTTCCATCGGTAGTTTACGTTTCTTAACTTCTTGCACCACATGGTGAAGATAGCGTGAAGAGCGCTTAAAGGTTCGGTCTAGATAATTGGGGTTGTTTACGTACCAGCGTAACTGGCTTTGAATGCGCTTGTTGTCAAGAGTCAGGTCGAGTGTAAAGTGCTTTCGAATATCGTCAAGCAGGTCGCCTTGGTCAGGGTTATGGCTAGGTCTATCACGAAGAAGCTGAAGCTCCTGATTGACTTTCTGTTCCAGCTCATCAGTTGGAGTGAT
>NZ_LWGJ01001091.1:0-5564 GCF_001635845.1 Oleiphilus sp. HI0132
CTTATGAAACCTTGTTGAGAGAAGCTAACGTGCGGCATAGAGGCCCAAATCAGTGTCGACATACTTTCGCATCGATGCTAATAACAAAGTATGTACCACTTGGTATTGTTGCTGAAATTATGGGGCACACATCAGAATCGATGCTAAAAAAGCATTATGGAAAAATAATACATGAAGACAGACCTAGCACTGCTAAGTTGATTTCACCATTTTTAGGATTAGAATAAGATTTTAACGTGCTAGGAGGTGCACTAAGGATCCCGTTTTTACCCCAAAGTTGCCCCAAGAGGCTTTGAATCTTAACTAATAACTTGGGAAATCAAGGAGTAAAAATGGCGGTGAGCCAGGGATTCGAACCCCGGGTGGGCTATTAACCCACGCTGGTTTTCAAGACCAGTCCATTCAACCACTCTGGCAGCTCACCGCAATTGCTTTCATGTCGAAAGCGAGGTGTATACTAATGATTTTTTTAGCGGTGTCAACGATTTATTTTTAAAGTTTTTGAGAGTTGAATTTTCTATACTCGCCACTATTATAGGCATGTAAATGTAGTATTATTCTAACTAAACATACTTGGTTTAAAACGGAGCATTACATGCAAGATAATAGACATCCACAAGCTCAGGCGGCTCACACTCAAGGTGATAACCTCGCCAATATTATGGGTGCTAATTCGCAAGCGGCTTTAGGTGCTGATGTTTCATCGGTACTTAAGAACACATACATGCTATTAGGTTTAACGCTGGCCTTTTCAGCTGCCGTTGCCTATATCGCAATGGTTATTAACGCGCCACACCCTGGCATGATCATAACGCTGGTTGGTTTTTACGGTTTACTGTTCGGTATTCACAAAACGGCTAACAGCGGCATGGGTCTTGTACTTACCTTCGCACTGACAGGCTTTATGGGTTATACAATTGGCCCCATCCTTAGCATGTTCATTGGCGCAGGCGCTGGCCACTTAGTTGCTAACGCACTTGGCTTAACCGCATTCGTATTCTTTGGTCTTTCGGCTTATGCCTTGATCACACGTAAAGACTTTAGCTTCTTGGCAGGTACGATTACTGCTGGTTTCTTTGTTCTTTTAGGTGCAATGGTTATTGGTATCTTTACCGATATCGCGGGTTTACAGCTAATGATCTCTGCGGGGTTTGTACTTTTCTCGTCTATGATCATTCTGTATCAAACCAGTGAGATCATTCACGGCGGCGAAACAAACTACGTTCTAGCTACCGTGACACTATTTGTGTCGATCTATAACTTGTTCCTAAGCTTGCTTCAGCTACTCATGGCATTTAGCGGGGACGATTAAGAAATAAGCAACCCTTTAAAGCCATGCCTTGGTCTGTACTAAGCATGGCTTTTTTAGTTTTTAGCCCTTTAAAATATGAACATATCTGTATTAGTCCTTAACGCTCCCTACGATTCACAGTCGTCTTACAGCGCTTATCGATACACTAAAGCTGCCCTTCAGAATGGGCACAAGCTTTCTCGCGTCTTCTTCTATCAAAACGGTATTCATAGCGGTACTAAACTCGCGACACCACCACAAGACGAGTTTGATCTTTATAAAGCCTGGCAAGACCTTGGTACCAAGCACAACCTTGACCTGGTTATCTGTATTGCCGCCGCAGCACGCCGAGGCTTGATCGATAACACAGAGCAAGCTCGCCATCAAAAGGACGCAAACAATCTCGCTGAAGGTTTCGAGCTTTCCGGGCTTGGGCAACTAGTAGAAGCAATGGCCGTTTCTGACCGCTTCATAACCTTTGGAGCTTAAACAGAGGCAAGATGGATAAGAAATCTATACTCATTATATTAAACTCAGCCCCGTTCGGCTCCAGCGATGCAAAAGAAGCTCTCGACCTTGTGCTGGCTGCGGGTACCTTCGAGCAAGATATCAGCCTGCTACTCGCAACTGATGGCTGCTATCTATTATTGGAAGATCAAGACCCTGCAAACATACACCAGAAGAATATTCGCCAAATGATGAAAGCGCTTGCTATTTATGGTGTAGATAAAGTGCATATAGATAAACAAGACGCTGAAGACCGAAACATCCCGTTAAGCGATTGCTCACTTGCGATAAGCGAACTTAGTAAAGCACAAGTAAGCAATAAGCTTAACGATTCCGACATTATTTTAAGATTCTAGCTTCTTGGCCCCACTTTATGACCCTGCATATACTGAACAAACCACCCTCAGAAGTCGCTGTGAACCAGCAACTTTCAGACACGATCCTGGACGGTGACTGCGTAGTACTCATTGAAGATGGGGTTTTCCAATGCCTGGGAACCTCGTCTGAAGCCAGTCAATGGTCTTGTATTGCCGCGACGATTTTTGTACTGACTGAAGATGCCTTGGCTAGGGGTGTAAAAATCCCGGTAGACTATTGTAAAATTGATTACAATGACTTGGTTGAACTTACCATCAAGCATGAAAAAGTGCATAGCTGGTATTAAATCTAGCCTTTGCTAAACACATATTATGAGCGATCAAGACACGCTAAAAAATATCCAGTTTGATGAGCAAGGTTTTCTAGTAAACCTGGATGACTGGTCACGCGACATTGCTGCGGCAATAGCCCTGCAGGAAGGCTTAACGCTAACGCCCGGACACTGGGAAATATTAGACGCCCTGCGCAGCTTTTACCTCGAATACGATCTCTCACCTGCTATGCGCATTCTTGTTAAGCATATAAAAGAGACCTTAGGGGAAGATAAAGGAAATAGCATCTATTTGATGACCCTGTTTCCGGGAAGCCCCGCAAAGCTAGCCAGTAAGATCGCAGGCTTACCCAAACCAACCAATTGCCTATAAACTTACCTTTTTTAAGGAAGTCGACCCCGTATGACAGACGTAAATATTAAACAAGCGAAAGCAGAACACCCATTTGCACCCTTTGTAAGAATACTGGGCAAAGGTAAAAAAGGCAGCCGTTCCCTTACTGAACAAGAAGCTTTTGAAGCAATGAACATGATATTAAAGGGAGAAGTCGAAGACGTGCAGCTGGGCGCCTTCCTTATGCTATTACGCGTTAAAGAAGAATCTGCTGAAGAGCTCAGCGGCTTTGTAAAGGCCGTTAAAGAGCAACTTAATACCCCCGCAATCGCGGCCGATCTTGACTGGTCATCCTATGCCGGAAAACGACGCCACCTACCTTGGTACCTGCCAGCAATTTTCTTGCTGGCTCAAGCCGGTTATCGAGTCATGATTCACGGCGCAAGTGGTCATACTGCAAACCGCCTGTATACTGAAAATATTCTTAATGAACTAGGAATACCAGTCTCACGCTCATGGGAAGAAGTTGCAGACAGTATGAATGTTAGAAGCTTTGCTTACCTGCCACTCGATGCGATTAGCCCACGCTTGGCCGAAATG
This sequence comes from Oleiphilus sp. HI0132, assembly GCF_001635845.1. Classification (NCBI taxonomy): domain Bacteria; kingdom Pseudomonadati; phylum Pseudomonadota; class Gammaproteobacteria; order Oceanospirillales; family Oleiphilaceae; genus Oleiphilus; species Oleiphilus sp. HI0132. The sequence goes on from NZ_LWGJ01001091.1 coordinate 3,382, forward strand.
ATCAATATGCGTCACTTGATGGGGCTGCGTTCCCCTGTTCATTCTTTATCGCGACTGATCAATCCCTTGAACGCAGATAGCGTACTCCAAGGAATATTCCACCCCCCCTATAGCGGCCTTCATCAAGAGGCTGGAGCACTACTAGGGTACCGATCACTTTCAGTAATAAAAGGTGAAGGCGGAGAGATTGAGCGAAATCCTGATAATGCCATGGTCGTAAAGTCAGCGATTAAGGGAGAGCTTACTGAAGAAGAGTGGCCTTCTCAATTTGAGCGAAGACACGTTAAAGGGCAGGATTTAACGGTTAACTACCTTAAGCAAGTTTGGCGTGGTGAGCAAGAAGACGAATATGCCTTAGGTGCCATTATCGGTACAACAGCCCTCGCCTTAAAATCTTTAAAACCAGAGTTCTCACAGAAGGACGCCTTCGCATTTGCCGAGAAACTTTGGAGTGAACGCAAATTAGACTTGATCTAATCTACGTTCTGTAAAACCTCTATCAAAGGCGCCAAATATTTTTCATACGGCGCCGATGCTCGCTTGGCATCTTTATATATAGGCTGCCTTACTTGCGCGACACTCGCTGTTCTCACTGCGCGCTTATTTTTATGAAATTCGAAGCAGCCACCCTCTGGCTCCAAATGGCAAAAGGCGAGTAAGTTGTTAATCTGGTGCTCTGAGTTATCCACCATCGCTTCATAATTAGCCTCATAAATACGATCACCAAATAGGTTCTGCCAATGCTTCATCATGTCTTTATAGGCGATATAATACTGGCCCAGCTCTGTTAAATCATTAGTGTATGCTGGGGAACCAGAAAAATTTTGTTTATAAATAGAAAAACAGGTTTCAAGCGGGTCACGTGTACAATGAATAACTTTAGCGTTAGGCATTACAGTTAAGATAAGCCCAACAAACATGAAGTTATAGGGCATCTTGTCTGTAAAATACGTAGCTTTCTGTCTAGCTCTAAGCTTATCTAAATAAGCAGTCATGACTGCGACACACGCGCTAGCCTTATCATCTGCTGAGATATCGCTATTCAATATCTCGCCGTGCGTTCTAAAGCTTTCTCTCAGGTCAAGAATCTCTCCTTCCGCTTCGACCTGCGAGTGACTAGATATAATCTGCTCGATTAGCGTCGTTCCTGAGCGCGGCATACCCAATATGAATATTGGTGAATCATCTGAAAGTTGCGCCCCCTTTACTTCATTTAAAAAACCTTCGTCAAAAGCGTTTAAGATAGCTTTGAAGTCATTTTCTGTCTGGGAATGCTGATAATTTACGCCTTTGCGAGCAATGTCATTTCCCATTTTCAGGTACATGAATGATTTATCGGTCTTCTTACTTCGCTCATAATACATTGACAGAATATACGCGACGTTCATTTGAACTGCTGGCGCTTGTGTTTGCTGAGAAAAGCTTTTCTCCAACTGAGGAATGATGCTTTCTAATAGAGGCTCTTTTCTCCCCTTACCATACAAGATAAGATTCCGAATCACTGCTATTTGGCCAGGGTTGAGTTTCAAAGATTTTTGAAAACAGCTGTAGCCTTTTTCCCCCTCACCTAAACGACTTAGCGCTAAGCCTTTTAAGTTATAGGCATTTGCATTTTTCGGTGAGACTTTTATTAAAGATTTACAAACGCCTAAGGCATCCTTTTCTTTGTGATTCCCAATTAAGACGCCAGCCAATTGCTCTAAAGCTTTTTCATGCTTGGGCTTAAGTTGAAGAGCTTGCTTTAACCACGTTTCGGCTTGTTGATTATGACCTAGCTGTACTGCCAAGCCAGCACCCTGTAAAGCGACTTCATGCTCTTCAGGCAAGGCTTCAATTGCTTTTTTTGCGAAAGAGAAAGCCTCCGGCAGCTTTCCAGCTTGTTGAAGCAATAGAGAAAGTTGTGCGCATATCACGGGCTGACCTGGCGCCTTATCAAGAATCTGACGGTAGATATTTTCTGCTTGCGCTAGCTTGCCTTGCTGATGTAGTGCAAGGGCCTGATTGAATATTTCTTGCATTGACTTACCTAGTTAAGAGTCAGTTTACAGTAGATAATGGCACAAAAATGAGCCAAGTATGTGCTCTACTTTCGAGTAAAACTAATAGCGCTAGTTACCCAAATAGAAACAAAAGATTGATTACCAAGCTAGACGAACAGACTAGCGAAAAATGCTACAACGACT
>NZ_LWGJ01001092.1:0-3354 GCF_001635845.1 Oleiphilus sp. HI0132
AGCACAGGTGGTACAGATTCTGGCAGNACAGGTGGTACAGATTCTGGCAGCACAGGTGGTACAGATTCTGGCAGTACAGGTGGTACAGATTCTGGCAGTACAGGTGGTACAGATTCTGGCAGTGCAGGTGGCGATATCATCCCTGTTTTTGTAGCGACGGCATCTTGCTCGGCTGGGGATGATCCTCACTGGCAATGTGGTGGTCAGTGGAGCGATATTCAGAATGTCGCTGATAGTGACTTTATCGCAATATGCCCGGGCGCTGAAGGCGGAAATTACTCTGATTGTGCTGACGATGATACATTTGTTTTATTCTCAAACGTTACTTCAAATGATGGCTTTTTTGTTTGCTCTGATGATGTCAACCTTGGGGGCGGGCGTAATGGATGCAGTGGCTCTAAATATGTAAGAGAAGCTAATTTTGGGAGTATTGATAGCGTTGTTACTGAACAAGGAGGTAGCGATGACTCTTCTGCTGGTACTGGTGGCGGTGAAAATAATGACTCTTCTGTAGGTGCAGGTGGTAGTGAAGTCTCCTTCGCTGATGTGACGATTAATGCTTTTCCAGATTTTATAAGTGGTCAGGCAGCTGTAGTGGCACCTTTTGAAGCAGATCTTGCACACCTTAATGCAGATGGCTGCCTAGATGCATTTATTACTTCTCATGCAACTACTGATCCTGATGGAATATATATACAGGACAATGCTGGAGGTGTGTGTCAGGGGACATTTAGCTACTTAGCGAATGATTATTCTATAAGCGGGCCTTCTAATAGGCGGATTACTTCATGGGTAATGCTGTTAGACCTAGATGGTGATTCCGATACTGATATATTAGGGGCCGATGTAGATGGTAACCCTTCTTTAGCTGCTCTTATGAATAGCGGCGAAGAAAGCTACTCAGGAGTTTCAGGCTGTTTATATGATGTTGATCGATGTTTGCCGATAGATTTTAATGGGGATGGAGATATTGAACTTATTTCAGCGCCTTTGGTTGGAGTTGGTTTTAATTCTAGTTTAAATAGCGTTAATGCAGGTACAGGAATATTTGGATCAATATATAGTTGGCCAGAAAGAACTGTTTTATATACTCCTGATTGGAACAATATATCTGAGCCAAATTTAACGCGTGCATGGTCGACCTCTTTAGTTTTTGATGCTAACAATGATTCATACCCTGATATGGTTAATCCTCAGCTTAACTTGATTTGGTTTAATAGTCCTTCAGGATTTTCAGATGCAGTTTCTGGAAATTTTGTAGCCTCCTCATCAATGTTTGATACTTCTTATTCTATTGACTCGGCGCAACACTCAAACCCACACCAACAGATACCAATTGACTACGATAATGATGGTGATTTGGATATCTTTAAGATTAGAGTGTATAAAGGCGGAAATAATTCTATTGATTTAGCGGATGGCGACAATGATGGTGATGGTATATGGTTGCTTGAGAATGACGGGACGGGCAGGTTTACCGATGTTTCAGTTACTGAGTTGTCAGGGTTAACTCTAAACTCTTTAACGTATCAAACTACATATGCAGGCTTAGGTGCTGGAGACTTCAATAATGATGGTTTGACGGATATTAGAGCTGATTGGCTAACTGGAGGGGGCTTTGAAGCGCCTTGTGGCATACTTATTAATGGTGGAACAGGGAACTGGAAGAAGGAAGCGTATTCATGCGGAAATGTTTTAAGTACGTCTGGTGGAAGAGTAGCTGCAGCAGGTGGGGCTTCTAAAACTGTGGTGGCGCATGGCGATTACGATAACGACGGTCGTTTGGATTTATTTTCCTCTAATTCTCAACCTAGCGCTAATAAAGATACCCTTAATTTGTTACGTAACACGGGACCAAGTAATAACAATTGGTTAGCATTCCAGGTTAAGGATGCGCCGACTACAGAAGGCTTGCACTCAAGAGTAGTGATACGAAACTCTGAAACAGATAATATTTTGTGTACGAGAGAGATTTATATTGCGCAACAATACGGTGGTTCGAGCGAGCATTGTGGTCTTGGTAGCGTAAGTACTGTGGACATCTCTGTTCAGTACCCTAATGGAGGAAGACTAGTTTCCTATCAAGATGTTGGTGTAAACCAGTTTTTGATGCTGAGGTTAGATGGCTCAGCAGAAGTATGGGCCCCAGGTTCAGGTATGTAGTCTAATTTCTTTATAGAAACTGCGCAAAGTTTCACTTTGTGCAGTTTTTTTTTACCTAGTAATTACTGATAGAATACAAGGATAGCTTAAACCTTGATATTAAATGGATGTACTTTGTGTCAATAAATTATACTGCTTCGCTTGACGGCCTGAGAGGTTATGCTGTTTTATCGGTAATACTTTTTCACTGTGGCATACTCTATTGGGGGTGGCTTGGTGTACAGCTATTTTTTGCACTCTCGGGTTTTCTAATAACCTTGAGCTTATTTTCAGGCAAGGAAAAGAGTTTTAAGCTATATCTTAAAAACTTTTATGTTCGAAGAGCTTTGAGGATTTTTCCTCTATACTTTTTATTCCTATTTATCGTGTTCATAATCTCCTTAGTGGTCGGTGAGTCTTTAGATCAACGAGGCTGGCTTCATCTTCTTACCTATACTTTCAATATCTATAGAGCCTCTGAGTCTTACTCTCACTCAGAATTATATGGTCATCTGTGGTCGTTGTCAGTCGAAGAACAGTTTTACCTTATATGGCCATTTGTGATCTATTTCTACTCTAGGGGCTTGAAAAGTTTAATTGTTTCTCTTTTATCGTTCTATCTTGTGGCAAAGCTCTTGTTAATGCTTTTAGTGTCTTGGGGTGCCTTAGATCGTGACTTTGTAGTAACGCAGCTTTATTTTCAAACTTTCTCACAAGCAGATGCGTTTTTGTATGGCTCTCTCGTTGCTCTGATTCATAAGAATGGTGGGCAAGCTCCATATAAGTTTTGTATGAGTGTCGTTGTTGCTGTCACTTTATTTTGTGTGATCGGGGAGGTTTTGGCTCAGCAATCACTATTTTCTGCAATGAGACTAATGTCTTCACCGGCTATGTTTGATAATAACTGGGGGTTTGGTATTGGTTATACTATAGTAGGCTTCTCCTCGTTAGCACTTATACTATACGTGTTGTATTCCTCGTCAAAGCTCAAAGCTATATTATTCCCCCTGTGTCAGGATAGTTGTCGCCTCTGTTAATTTTTAATAATTGAATAGGAGGCGGTAAGAGAATATGAGTGAAGCATTATTCAAAAGAGTTTAAAGAAGCCATTGTTAAGAAGTGGCTTGAAAGTGGGTTATCATTAAGAACGTTTTCAGCCCAGGAAAACATAAACCTATCCACCTTGTATTCCTGGCGAGATAAATTTCAATT
>NZ_LWGJ01001093.1:0-4203 GCF_001635845.1 Oleiphilus sp. HI0132
CGTATTCTGACATTAAATTAAACAGATTAAAATATAAGATGCCTATAACGACTACCTCTCTCCCAAACTCTCTTGCTTATACCTCAACAAAGGCGATAAAAAGTACTCTATCAAGCGCCTCTTCCCTGTCTTCACTTCAGCCATCACCGACATCCCCGGTGACAGTTTCACTTCTCTACCTTCTACCACTAATTGCTCTTTGGCCAAGGCTACCCGAGCACTATAGACCAAGCCCAAATTCTCATCTTGTATCGCATCGTCAGAAATGCTCTTAATCTCTGCATCAATCAAACCGTACTTGGTGAAGTTAAAGGTATCGACTTTGACTTCAGCTTTCTGGCCTTCTTGCACAAAGCCGATATCTTTATTCAAGATCATCACGTCGACTTCCATTTTGCTTTGATCGGGCACGATAACCATGAGGGCCTGAGCGGGCGTGACGACACCGCCAATGGTATGGACTGCTAATTGCTGTACTTGACCATCTATTGGTGAAACAATTTCTTGTTGCTCGTTTCTCTGTTTTGCTTTGACGAGTTCTTGCTTTAGGCCTTCTAATCTCAGTTCAAATTCTTGCTTTTGAGAAAGCGTTGCCAGTTGCTGTTCTGCCAGCAGTGACTGTGTTTGTTTTTCGATAGCGAGTATTGAGCTATCCAGTTGTTTGAAGCGGGCTTGCTGTACTTTCAAGTCCTGCTCTTGTTCGATTAGCTCTTGTTTGAGTTCTAGGTAAGGAAGCTTTGAGCCGTAGTCTTTTCGGTGGAGTTGTTCGAGGGCATCGACTCGTTCGGCCAGTACGGGAATGACCCTTTCTTTTTTTGTTGCTTCCGCTTCTACCATTTGTTGTTCTGCTTGGAGCTTTTGTCTTTCAACTTCCAGGGATGAGAGCTTGGCGTTAAGTTCGGTTTTCTGTTGTACGAGAAGGTTTTGGTGGCTCGTCGATTTTAACGGGGCCAAAGCCTGCGAACCTACTCCCTTTAAAACTAAACTCAGCCAATGATCGAAGTGCGATAGCCTTTCAATATTCATTGATAGTTCGGCAATCTCGTGTGCTAAACGATCTACATCGGCCTGTGTTTGCGTGCTGTCTAGCGTTATGAGCGGCTCACCTTGTTTGACGCTTTGCCCTTCTCTGACGTGAATCGCTTTGATCTTTCCCGCTTCTAAGGGCTGAATATGTTTGATGTGTTCGCTTGGAATCACTTTACCTTGCGCAACCGCAACAATATCAATCTTGCCAAAGTAAGCCCACACACAGGCAATAGTGAATAGTATTACGATTGCCCAGATAATGGCTCTGCCGGCTGATGAGGCTGGGGTTTGTTCTACTTCAATAGCAGCCGGTAAGAACTGGTACAGTTCTTTATGCGAGACTGACTGATCTTTATGAAGGAAAGCAAACAGCCCTTTCTTTGTTTTTTCTTCAGAGACATCACCCACAGGGAGTTGAATTGAGGAGCTCATTCCACACCTCCATCTGTTTCACTTTCCATCTGATTAGCTGTGGATGTTTTCGGCTTGGAGACTATCTTCGCCTTAGGTAAATTCATCGCTAGTTTATTCGTGGGCTTAGCTGTTTTACCTTCGTCTTTTTTGACCTCGCGAATGCTAGGAATATGACTTTGATGGCTATGTAGCTTGGCATAGTAGCCATTCAGCTCGAGCAATTCATCATGGCTTCCGCTTTCAACAATTCGCCCGGTTTCAATGACGATAATTCTGTCTGCTGCACGAACGGTTGATAGACGATGAGCGATAATAAATACCGTTCTGTCTTTGCATATCGAGCGCATATTGTCTTGAATGATACGCTCAGACTCATAATCCAAGGCACTGGTCGCTTCATCAAAGATCAGAATGCGGGGGTTGGTAATGAGCGCTCTGGCAATAGCGATACGTTGCTTTTGCCCTCCTGATAATGAAGCGCCTTGCTCGCCCACCACGGTGTCGTAACCTTCTGGAAGTTGTAGAATGAATTCATGTGCACCTGCTAAGGTTGCGGCTTCGATCACTCTATCCATGCTCATGCTTGGGTCTGCCAAGGCGATATTGTCTTTGACTGAACGGTTAAATAGAACGTTTTCTTGAAGCACCACGCCTATCTGTCTGCGTAGCCATGCCGGGTCAACCTGTGCGACATCGACACCATCAACCAGCACTCTGCCTGACTCGGGCACATATAGCCTTTGCACGAGTTTGGTTAAGGTACTTTTGCCTGAACCTGAGCGACCAACAATGCCTATCACTTCTCCGGGCGAAACTTCCAAGCTTAAATCTTTGAGTATTTCAGGTCGATCTGGCTGATAGCGGAAGGTAATATGTTCTAGTGACACCTTGCCTTTCAAGTCAGGCAGCGTTGTTCTGTTTGGGTTATGACCAGGTTCTGCCGGCGTATTAAGAATATCCCCCAAGCGCTCTAATGAAATGCCTGCTTGCTGGAAGTCTTGCCAGAGTTGAACGAGCCTCAGAATCGGTGCACTGACTCGGCCTGCGAGCATATTGAATGCGATCAACTGCCCGACACTCAAGGAGCCTGCAATCACCAGTGTTGCACCCACCCAAAGGATTAATACTGTAACTGCCTTGTTAATAAAGCCCGCCGTTTGGCTGGCGATATTGCCTAAGTTCATCGCCTTGAAAGAGGACGACACATAAGCAGCTAGTTGCTCTTCCCATCGACGTTGCATTTGTGGCTCAACTGCCATGGACTTGAGTGTTTCAACACCTGAAATGGACTCGACCAAGAAAGCCTGGTTCTCTGCTCCGTGTTTGAACTTTTCGTTTAGGCGGTTTCTAAGAACTGGCGTGATTGTCGCCGATAGAATCACATAGAGGGGAATCGAACCTAACACTATCCATGTGAGGGGCGGGCTGTAGTAGTACATCACCACAAAAAAGATCACGGTAAAAAGGATATCGATAATCAGCGTTAAAGCAGAGCCAGTAATAAACTCACGAATGGTATCCAACTCTCGAACTCTGGCTACAGTATTCCCCACTTGCCGTGCATTAAAGAATGATATGGGTAGACGCAAGAGATGGTTATATAACTGCGACCCTAAGGTCACATCAACCCGATTGGTGGTATGCGAGAAGACGTAGGTTCGAAGGCCATTCAAAATCACATCGAATAAGGAAACGACGATTAAACCGAAGCACAATACATCGAGCGTAGTTAAGCCCTGATGGACGAGTACTTTGTCGATAATCACCTGAAAGAACAACGGCGTAATTAGTGCAAATAACTGAATAAAGAAGGAGGCAACCAAGACCTGCATCAAGATCTTTTTGTACTTGATAATAGCGGGGATAAACCAGGAAATATCAAATTTACCGTTCATACCTGGCAGGAGTGAACGTCGAGTAATTAGAATAATTCTGCCATTCCAATAATCTTCGAATTCACTAAGAGTGAAGACTTGTGGTTTTTCAGAACCAGGCACTTGAACAAGAACCTTTTCATCTGCGACTTTGGCAAGAATAAAGTACTCACCATTTTTACTCAGGCCTATCGCAGGTAAGGCCATCTTTTCTAACTTAGCGATGTCTGCTTTTGTTAGTGAGGCTTTAAGTTTTAGGTGTCTAGCAGCACGAACGATATCTTTATCATTCAGACAAGAGGCCGAGTTTTTAGCTTCGGATGAAGGTTCATTAGTACCAAAGTAATGACGAATCTGCTCTGGATCTGCAGCGACTTGGTGATAACGTGCTATTGATACCAGGCAAGCTAAGCCCGTATCAACGGATGAAGACTTTCCAGCCTCATTTGAAGCATGACTAGACACAACGATTTCCTTATCGGCGGCATTCAATCTCTTCACATATTAATAAAAAGACAAAACACCAAACAGTTGTACCTACAACCTTCCAACAAAAAATCTTAAAAGAAGTCTTTAACCATTCCCAGGCGTACAGCATTCGATGCTAGCCGAGGGTTACTCGCAGCCCATTCGTAGTTGATGATGTAGTCTTTATCTTTTAAGCCCGGGCACTGGGCGTTTAGGTCGACGTGGCTTTCTGGGAACATTTGAAAGATCCAGAGGCATTCGTTCTTTTGCTTATAACGAAACCAGAGTACGACATCGCCTTTACGAGAAGAGTCATTGTAAGTGCGAAACTTCAGGCGACTGGATGTCCGGAAGCTGACATCCTCAACTCTAAGGCCCTGATCATCGAAGTAAAAGCCACCGTTTTTGAGGTAAACCG
>NZ_LWGJ01001094.1:0-729 GCF_001635845.1 Oleiphilus sp. HI0132
CATAGGGGTCTGCATCGGTATCGGTCAGCAAGTAGTTCATCACCGAATCAACTTCCGTAAATGCACCAATGGCACACACCGAGATGATTCGGTCTTTAACACGTTCATCCGCTGCAGCAGCCAAACATATGGCACCGGAAAAAGACGGCGCAAGAACACTCAGCCTACCCGAAGAACATAAGTGCGACTGATCCACCAACGCACTTAATATATCTGCAACCAAGTCGATCTGCCGAGGATCAATCTTCAAAGTTTTGATTGACTGAACATCAGGAGAAACCACTCTAAAGCCGACATGACATAGCGACTGACAAAGTGTAACGATACGAGAATCGTCTTTTCCAAAAGGAGACATGCCGTGAAAGAACGCAATGCATCCCTTCGGTTTTATATGCGGTTCATAGACATCAACACTGACGCAGCTGCTATCAATATCACTCCCCTCAAGATAAAGCAGTTCGCTACGGGCAGACTTCTCGCCCGACGCCTGCTCACCATGCAATGTCCACATCACATTCAATGCTTGCCAGGCCGCACGCATTATTTATCTTCCTGTTGTTCAATAACTTCAGGGATATAGCGCTTACGCTTCTTTTCCTTGATCTTACTGACATCGACCATCACTAAACCGTCGATACAATCACCAAAGTCAGGGTCAACACCAAAGCCCAAGAACTTTAGGCCACCCGGTTCACATAGGTCGCTATACTGCTTGTACAAAGTCGGCAC
>NZ_LWGJ01001095.1:0-5180 GCF_001635845.1 Oleiphilus sp. HI0132
GATGTGAATGCGGGTTGTGGGTGTTCGATTCGTTCTCTGGGTACATTGAAAACTCAGGTTGGTAGAATTGAGAGCGGACTATAAAGGATTAACGTTCTGCTGGTGATATGCCGGTACACATACAGAAAGATATGAAGATAAATAAAACAATACCTGTAGTGGGTGCCCTTATACTTTTGTGCAGTGCCTTATCGTTTAGGGTTCAAGCACAGGTCATAATTGAAGAACTGCAGCAGGCAGAATTACCTTTAGCTTTAATACCTGATGCACGTAAGAAAATAGTCTTAAAGCCAAACGGAAACTTAGCTGCTGCGACCAATGCTGATATTGTCGGCGGTCATGCGGTATCGGGTCACTATAGAATCTCTAGCGATACTGAGCAGTCAATTACGATTGATGTGATGAGTACTGAGGACGATCCTAAGATTGTGCTAAAGAACTTTAAGCTGAAGTATCAGGGCGTCACGTATAAAAAACCTCCCGTTACAGGTTTGCCTTCTCCTGGCAGTGGCGAAGACTTATTTATTGGCTTTACCGTGATATTGAAATCCGGGGCCGGTGAAGGAGAGCGCTTCCTTTCTTACACCATCGATGTAATAGAAGAATAGCTGACTCAGTTTAGGTGATTTGCCCTCTCTATATTATAAGCTCACTGCAATGAGTTTTAAGCCTTTGCTAGGGTCGTTTTCTTTGATCTCTGCACAGCTATCTATGATGGTCATTTCTTTGGTTTCTGGGAAACAGTCGCCCAGTTCATCTTTAAACTGCTGATGTGTAACATGCGGATTGTTGAGACTGACAAGTAAAGTGCCATTCTCGTTCAGGCAATCCTTGCACCAGCCAAGTAGTCGCTTGTAGTCCTGCCAGCCTCGAAAGGCCTTTTTTTGGTAGGGCGGGGGATCGGTAATAATCAAGTCAAAGGGGCCGTAAGAAGAAAATTGTTTGCGTGACTTCAATATATCCCGTTTTACAAAATTCGCTTTACCCTGACTGATTCCGTTGAGATTATGATTACGCTGAGCTGTTCGGAGTGCGCCAGCAGACATATCCATATTAATAACTTTCTTGGCGCCACCTTCTAGGGCAAACAAGGAAAATATGCTGGTATAAGAGAACAGGTTCAACACAGACTTGTCCTGTGCATTTTCTTCAACCCATTGCCAACCTGCACGCATATCCAGGAACACGCCGGTGTTTCGGTTTTTTCCTAGGCTCACATGGCTTTTAAGCTTGTCGCTCAGTTTAGCGGTATGCTCAATCGGGAGTTCACACTCGCTTCGTTGGTAGAGAATAGATGTTTCTAACTCAGGCCAACTGCGTGTTTGTATGATGATCGCTGAAATATACAGATTGTTGTCAAATACTTTTTTGAGACTTGCGGCGATATCATCACTAAGACTTTCTGAAAAGTTTTGCACAAATAAATAGGGCGGGTACCACTCAATATTCAGACTGCTTAGCGCTTCAAAGTATTTACCTCTGCCATGGAAAACGCGAGCCGCTCTATCTTGGTAGCGAGATAGATTGCTAAGTAGTTCTTGTTGAAGAATATCGTTCGTTTGTGCTGACATATAGTGGTTCGTTTTTATCTAGGTTTGAGACTTTGGTGCAAAAAAAGGGGAGTCAAATGACTCCCCTTTCGGTTTAGGCTGCGAATTATGCCACAGACAGACTAGGTTCTGAAGAAACGAACCAATTGTTGCATCTTACTCGCCTGGTCACTCATAGACCTTGACGCAGCGGCAGTTTCTTCAACCAAGGCTGCGTTTTGTTGTGTCATCTCATCCATTTGCGAAATGGCCTGGTTGATCTGTCCAATTCCGTTAGATTGTTCTTTGGCAGCAACATTGACGCTTTCTATACGGCGTGCAACTTGCTCTACGGAGTGGACGATGCCATTTAAGGTTTCACCTGTCTGATTGACTAACATTGAGCCTGACTCGACTTTATTGACACTGTCGCGAATAAGGTCTTTGATCTCTTTCGCGGCACTGGCGGAGCGTTGGGACAAGGTTCGAACTTCACCTGCCACCACTGCAAAACCACGTCCGTGTTCACCTGCCCTTGCGGCTTCCACAGCTGCGTTAAGTGCCAATAAGTTAGTTTGGAAAGCTATCTCATCAATGACGCCGATAATGTCATTAATCTTGTTGCTGGATTCAGAAATTTCTTTCATCGCCTCAACCGCCTGATTAACAACTTGTCCGCCTGACTCGGCTTTCACACGAGCATCGTTAGCTTCGTAGTTTGCATCGTCTGAGTTCTTCTCGCTTTCTTTCACCGTACTGGTAATTTCTTCCATGCTGGCAGCGGTTTCTTCCAGAGAGCTGGCCTGGCTTTCTGTTCGGTTGCTTAGGTCGACGCTGCCTTGTGAGATCTCATTAGCGGACTCATTTACAGAGCTTGATATGCCCATGATTTCACTTAGAACAGAACTCAATTTGCTAAGCGTGGCATTAGCATTGTTAGCGATATTCTCAAAATCACCCTGGTAATTAGTAGAGAGTGCCTGACTCAAATTACCTTCAGCCATTTCTTCAAAGAGCTTGCTCATATCAGAAATGAAGGTGTCGGTATTATCGAGTACGTCATTTAGTCCTGTACTCAATTGCTTGAAGAAGCCTTCCTTACCGGCTATAGCGATTCGCTGAGACAAGTCACCAGCTCTTGCAGCGTTTACGATGTTATCAACTTCTTGCTGAATCATGACCTCATTGGTACGGTCGAACCATTCAACGACTGTTCCGATGCGCTCTTTAGCTTCATTCGCAACGGCATTAACGCGCAACTCCATGTGGCGGCCACCGACTTCGATATGAGCCTGGTGTTCGCCGCTCAAGTTATCAAGCACATTGATTTGATGGTTCGGGTTCTTATGGAATTGGTCAATACTCTGGCCCAATAAGTTATCGGTATCGAAGTTGGGTAGGGCTGATTTAATTGCCGCTTCTGCATTTTTGAGTGTTTTGATGACCGCAGGGTTCATATAGACAATGGTACGATCATAATCGGCGACCATCACATTGGCGCTGACATTCTCCAATGCTTCTTTTAAGCGAGCATTCTCGTTTGCTACGCGTAACTCATTCTCACGTTTTATCAATGCTTCAGTGTTATCCTTCCATTCAACAACTGTACCGACACGGTCACCGGACTCGGTCTTAACCGGGTTGACTGATAGCTCCATATGGCGTCGACCAACTTGAATATTGGCTTTGTGTTGAGCGCTTAGATTCTCTAGTAGCTCTTTCTGATGGCTTGGGTTTTTATGGAAGATATCAATTGATTGCCCAAGTAAATTGTTGGCATCAAACTGTGGAAGTACTTGTTGAATATCTTCTTCCGCGATTTTAAGTGTTTCAAGTACGGCATCATTCATATAGACGATGTTTCGCTCGGCGTCTGCAACCATTACGTTAGCACTTACGTTATCAAGAGCTTGTTTCAGGCGTACATTTTCAGCAGCCTCTTGTCTTTCCTGCGCTTGCTTGGCGAGCATCTCTGTTTCGTCTACCCATTCAACAACAGTACCTAAACGGTTGCCGTTCTCGCTTTCAACAGGGTTGGCAACAATTCTGAAGCTGCGGCCACCGACTTTGGCAGTACTTTCATAGCTTTGCGTTAAGCTGGCTAGTAACTGTCTTTGATGAGCCGGATTCTTGTGGAAAACATCAATATTTACACCCATCAAGTTATCGGCAGAGAACTTAGGTAAGTCTTTGCGAAGGTCTGACTCAGCATCCTTAAACATTTTTTCGACCGCATTATTGAGGTAGATGATGTTAAGGTCATTATCTGCCATCATCAGGTTGGTATTGGCAACTTTCAGGGCGCTAGTCACACGGCTGGTTTCTTCTGCTCGGCGCTCGAATTCGCCAATCAATTCTGTTTGCATGCGATCTAGAGCGCTCATTAGGTCGCTGATTTCATCTTGCTGAGAGCTTTGTTCGATATGAACTCTTTCGCCTTTGGCAACGGCATTGGAAACTTCGACAGCGGTATTGAGGCGAGTAGAAAGAGATTTGGAAAATGCCCAAGCGATATAAGCAACGATAGACAGAATAATGGCAGCAATAATGAATACCGATATGGCAAAGGAGCGAATCATATCCCCTGCAAAAGCATGCGCTTCAGCGTAGTCGACTTCTGATAGCAGTGCGAATCGGCTACCTTCAAACTCTAGAGGACCATAAGCAGAGAGAACTTCTTCGCCTCGGTAGTCTGGAAAGATATCAAAGCCACTTTCGCCCCGTAAGGCTTTCTCTACACCGGGAGTACGGATTTCTTGGAAGCCAATGTTGGTGTTTTTAAGATCAATTTGCTTAAGCGTCTTCTCGTTTACGCCACTCTCTTTAAGCGCGCTTAAGAAGTTCTCTTTGTCTTCAACCAAGAAGCGGCTCTTGCTCTGAGCTTTGAATTCTTGAGAAACCAGGTAAGTTTCGCCTGAATAGCCCATACCAGACTTTTCCCATTGTTCGTTATGGGTCATGATTCGGTTCAGCTCATCGATAGGCATTTGAAAAGCCAAAACGGCGATTTTCTCACCTTGTTTATTTACCACAGGGCTTGCCATAAAGGAGGCAGGAGCTTCATAAGATGGCGTATAAGACTGAAAAGAAGTAAAGGCAATGTGGTCAGGGTCACTTGCGTTGGCAGCTTCTTTATAGACTTTAGCTAAGTCACTATTTTTATAAGGCCCGGTAAGTAAAGAGGTGGCGTAATCGAGCTCTTTGAAAACGGAGTAAATAATCTCGCCTGAGTCAATATCGATCAAAAAGATGTCGTAATATTGGAATTCGTTAAGGTGCTTTCTAAACTCCGGGTGATACTCTTTGTGTACCTCATTGTAATCGGAGCTAAAGTCGAGTGAGTCTAAGGCATCTTTTTGACCTAAGGGGTTAGCGTTGTCTGCAATGAAGTGATATTGCATTAAACGGGCTTTATCGCTAATGCTGTTAAGTAAATTGCCGGGAGATAATGAAGAGCCTGGATTGCTCTCGGCATAGGTGGCACCAAATTGCCCGGTGTAATAATCTTCTAACTTGTCAGATATTTCGTTGCTACTGACGGTTTTAGGAAAATCATCATAGCTAGCGATGAAGCCTTCAGCTGAGTCGACGACACTATGGCTTGCAGAGAAAGCTTTAAGCTCATGTTTGATAGTCTGTAGGTAGCTGTGA
>NZ_LWGJ01001096.1:0-4350 GCF_001635845.1 Oleiphilus sp. HI0132
AAGCATGTTCATATGATGCTTGGTCTAGGCTATATCATGTTTTTATTGTTTGGGCATTTATACTTTGTTCCATTTAAGCGTATGAAAGCTGCAGTGAGCGAGAATCGTTGGCCTGATGCCGCGACGCACTTAAATCTAATCCGTAAAATCGTCGCAATTAACCTGACACTGGGCTTGATCGTTATTGCTATCGCAAGTGGTGGTAAATTCCTGTTTTCTGCCTAAGTAAGTGAAGAAAACTTAGAGGGCTTAAGGCTGAATCAAAGAGGCGCTTTTGAGTGCATGCAGGTAAGCACTCAAGTCGCTTAGATGTCGATCATCAATGGCTATCTTCATCGTCACGGCTTGTTGATACTCAGTGCCGATGACTTCGCCTTGATGTTGAAAAAGCCAGTGTCGGATAGCCTGTTCGTCTGAAAAATCACATTGTATTTGGAATTCGTCGAGTTCCACTTTCAACTCTGTTTCACCTTCGTCATAGGCTTGCTGGGCCGCCTGGGAGTATGCTCTGACTAATCCGCCTGCGCCGAGCTTTATACCACCAAAATAACGAATCACAATGATCATGGCATCGCCAATATCTTTATGTTGAATGACATTCAGTATCGGCTTGCCTGCGGTGCCACCGGGTTCGCCATCGTCAGACATGGCCGCGAAACTCGGACTATGAGGTGGACCGATTTGGTAGGCCCAGCAATGATGGCGAGCATCGGGGTAATCTCGTTTAGCTTGTGCCAAAGCTAGCATGGCCTGCTCTCTATCTGTAACACTAAAATGCCGGGCGATAAAACGACTCTTCTTTATTTCATAAGTAGTTTCAATGCAGTCTTTAGGGACTAAGTAACTAAGCGCCATGGCTGGATGTTCCTGATTGGGATAAGCCGACTTACGCACAGCCTATAAACGAGATGTTGGTTCGACGAAACTCTGATCTCGACTAAAATTGTAAACTAGCATAAATTTTTGTGATATTGCCAGATTGAATATGTCTTAGCACTATGCCGAATAGGCGATCTCGGGTATCCTTGCGCGCTCTTTACACTTTGGTGAATGTGTAGCTTATAACTATTGATAGCGATGCCGCCAAACTTAATCTTGTTGGGCCCATAGGATGAGTGCCAGTTGTAGTTGGCCAGGGGAAACAGTTTAAATATGGCTGAGCAGTTTTTCGCGTTTTTACTCACAGTTTGGATGGAATCTTTATGAAATCATTGAGTTTAGCAGATCAGATTTTCTTATGGCTCGAGAAACGTCAGCAGCCAATGCATGTGGGTGGTTTGCACCTTTATCACTTTCCTGAAGATGCCGGCCCAAAATATGTGACAGAGCTTGCTGAGTATATGCGTTCCTTTCAGCAACCCATCGCGCCTTTTAATCAGCGTTTAAAATCTCGCTTCGGCCAATACCATTGGGAAGAAGATCTTCAGTTTGATCTAGAGCATCACTTTCGTCATAGCGCCTTACCAAAGCCAGGAAGAATTCGAGAACTACTCGCCTTGGTTTCGGTTAAGCATGGCGCCCTAATGGATCGAGAGCGACCAATGTGGGAAAGCCATTTGATTGAAGGTATTCGAGGTCGTCGTTTTGCGATGTACTTTAAAGCGCACCACTGTATGTTAGACGGTGTGGCGGCAATGCGGATGACAGCTAAGCTGTTATCAGAAGACCCTGAAGCTCGTGGTTTACCGCCTTTGTGGGCCTTGCCTCAAGTGAAGAAGATCCGTCCAGAAAATATTAATAATGCCAATATTGCGCAGAGTCTGGCAAATATCGTCGGTGAGGCCGGGAAGCAAATTTCTACGGTGCCGACGCTTATTAAAGAAGTGAGTCATGCTATAGGGCAGGCACGATCTAATCCAGATTATGTCTCTGTGTTTCAGGCGCCGAACAGTATTCTAAATAAGCCAATAACAGGCTCGCGTCGTTTTGCAGCGCAGTCATATCCAATAGAACGCTTTAAAACCTTGGCTAAGAAAATGGACGCCACACTGAATGATGTTGTGTTGGCTGTTTGCGGTAGTGCCTTACGTAATTATTTAATTAGTCAACATTCCTTACCCACTAAACCCTTAGTTGCGATGGTTCCAATGTCTATGCGCCGAGATGATAGTGCGGCGGGAAATCAAATTGCGATGATCCTTGCTAGCCTGGGAACCCATGTTGCTGACCCAGCTAAACGCTTGGAAATGGTAAAAAATTCGGTCAAAGATTCCAAAGAGCGATACTCACAGATGTCGCTTGAAGAAGCGATCAATTATACCGCTTTGACCTTGGCACCCGCTGGTTTGAATATGTTAACGGGTTTGTCGGAAAAACTTCAGGCATTCAACGTTGTTATTTCTAATGTACCAGGGCCAAAGAAAACACAGTATTGGAATGGTGCGCAGCTAGAGGGGATGTATCCCGTTTCAATACCTCTGGATCGTATTGCCTTGAATATTACTTTGGTCAGTTATGTAGATCAGTTAGAATTCGGCTTTACGGCTTGCCGCCGCACCTTGCCGTCTATGCAGCGTTTGCTGGATTATGTACAGAAGGGATTAGAGGAATTGGAAGTGGCAGCTGACATCTAAGATATTACCCTACTGACCATTTCGATTGGCAAGT
This sequence comes from Oleiphilus sp. HI0132, assembly GCF_001635845.1. NCBI lineage: Bacteria > Pseudomonadati > Pseudomonadota > Gammaproteobacteria > Oceanospirillales > Oleiphilaceae > Oleiphilus > Oleiphilus sp. HI0132. The sequence goes on from NZ_LWGJ01001096.1 coordinate 2,608, forward strand.
AACAAACTTAACGACTAGTAGATATAGAGATATGACAAAGAAGACTGAAGATAAACCTCAATCGTTCGAGCAGAAAGTGAGCTATGGATTTGGATGGCAGTTTGGCCGTCAGATGCAAAAGAACCGCTTCGAGGGAATGGATATTGAAGCAACGATTCAGGCTTTGCGAGCATGCTTTAATGGTGAACCTTCGGCTTTGTCCGAAAGCGAACTCAACGAAGCCTATGACACGATTAAAGAAAAGCGCATGCAGTTCGAGAAAGATCGTACCGAGAAGTATCAGGATTTGTGCAAAACTTTCTTAGATGAAAATGCCAAGCGAGAAGGCGTACAAGTTACCGACTCAGGTCTACAGTACGAAATTCTGGAAAGTGCAGAGGGCGATAAGCCTAGTATTGATCAGACTGTACGCGTTCACTATCACGGCTCATTCATTGATGGCCAGGTTTTTGACAGCTCTATTACCCGAAATGAACCCGCTGAGTTTGCATTAGATCAGGTTATCCCCGGTTGGACGGAAGGTTTATCAATGATGCCTGTCGGCTCAAAGTGGCGCTTTGTAGTACCCTCTAAGCTAGCCTATGGTGAAATGGGCTCGCCGCCAGCAATACCGCCTAACGCGGTACTGGTATTCGATGTTCACCTGATGAATATTGTTAAGTAAGACTTGCCGTTTTTGCTACCAGGCACCTCGAAGAGCAATACTGCGTGGTGCCTGATTAAGGCCTAGGAAGCTTCTGCTTTCTCTGTATTTACAAAGTAATAGGAGGGCTGAGGGATGACAATTACGCAACTTACTGAACTATTAGGTTGGGCGGTTTTGATTAATCTTGCTTATCTGTCTCTGGCTAGTATCGCGGTGGTATTTTTCAAAGAGGCCATTACATCGATACACAGCAAGATGTTTGATCTTGAGGAAAAGCAACTGGCCCCTGTTTATCTTAGCTTTCTAAGCCAGTACAAAGTCATGACTTTGGTGTTTTTTGTTGCGCCCTACCTTGCGTTGAAGATTATGTGGCATTAGCTCTGCTTTGACCTGAGTAGCGCAGCCTACGGCTAGCGTGAAAACTTTAGAATATGGCCTTTGAACTGGCCCTCTAAATAGTCGGTATGCTCAGGCTTAAAGTGGCTTGAGCTAAAACCAAAGTCAATCATTCGTTTGCTGAGTTTGTTTTTTTTGCCGCGCCCAGGATCTACCAAAATGACCTCACTTGTTGGCTTGGAGTGTCTTTCAAAGAAATTAGCTAATAAGCTAATGTGTTCGTCTTCATATAATATATCGCTACCAATGATCAGGTCGAAAAGGCCTAAGCTATCATTATCTTTAGCCCAGTCTATACGTTCAAAGGTGATGTCGGCGTCGCTATTAAGTTCGGTATTTCGTTGTAAGAATTTTTCAGTTTCAGGGTGGTAGTCAGTGGCAGTAATATCGGCGTGCTGCTTATTTAGTAATAAACTCGATAAAGCCATGCCGCAACCAACTTCCAGGACCCTTTTATCACCAATAGTGTAGTTAAAGATGAAGTGTGCGAGCACCATACTGGAAGGCCAGATGACACCGAAGATGGGCCATGCTGCAGAGCTGATGCCCAGTTTCTCAGCGATGCCTTCCGGATCATGAAATTGCTGTCTGTCACGGAGTGTACAGAGATGAATATCGGTCTTACCAAACTCAATGGTTTGGTAGCACAAGCGTAAGTCTGTCATTTGGCTGCCTTCGTATTTGCGCTAAATATCTTTATA
>NZ_LWGJ01001097.1:0-18236 GCF_001635845.1 Oleiphilus sp. HI0132
ATAATCGCGCCAAATTAACAGGAGTAAGTTATGAGCGATTTAAAGCAACAATTTGAAGATACCGTAAACTTTGTTCAAAACTCGGAAGGTGACGTTCAGCTTTCAAACGAGCAGAAGTTGCAGATGTATGCTTTGTATAAGCAAGCAACTGAAGGTGACGTTTCAGGTAAAAAGCCAGGTATGATGGACTTCGTTGCACGTGCAAAATATGTTGCATGGGAAGAGTTGAAAGGAACGACTTCTGATGCGGCAATGCAAAAATACATTAATGAAGTTGAAACATTAAAGGCGTAAATTACAGCGTCTCTAACCAGTCTGTGTCTCAGGCTGGTTAATAGCAGTGTCCACGATAAAAAAAATAATAATTATAAGAGATCAACACAAGGAAAGTGAAGAAGCATATAGGTCTCTATAAGCAGTAAAAGGAATCAATATGAGTACAGCAGTTGCATTGGACGAATGTCAACCGGGGTTGTCAGTAGACTTGGCTGAAGCGGTAAAGCACCAACATTTGAGTGCCAGAACCATTCATACTTACCAGCACTGGATTACGCAGTATTTAGCTTATTATGATTTGCGGAGCCCGCGTTATTTAAGTGAATCTAATGTGAAAGAGTTTTTACGCTATTTGGTAAAAAATATGTCTCTTTCCCGCGCGCGCTTGAATCAAGCTCGAGAAGCACTATTATTCTTATATGAAAAGGTTTTAAAGAAGCCTTTGAAAAGGACGGAGATAGTTCCCAAGGATAGTTAATTTTCATTATCAGGCGGAGGAAGCAATGTTTAGATTCATCTACGCTTTTTTCGCCTTTTTAGTATCTAGTGTCTCATTATCCTTGCATGCCAAGGACCCTTCCACAGTACAATCAGATGCTCCTCAGCCATTTGAGATTGGCATTAGCATGTCAATTCCTCCTTGGGTGATTAAAGAAACTGACTCAGGCATCGAGTTAGATATATTGCGAGCGAGCCTCGATCCTGAGCGTTATGATATACGTCCGGTTTATGTGCCATTTGAGCGAGCATATAAGTTGTTTGATGATGCGCAGTTAGATGCCGTGATGAATGCAAAGGCCAATGTTGTTAAGAGTGGTTATTTGTCCCAAGCCGTGGTGACATTTCAAAACTACGCAATAAGTCTGGCATCCAAGAACTACCCTGAAGATATATCTATGTCTTTTCTTCAAGATAAAACGGTTGTAGGTTTTCAAAAAGCGAAAGACTTTCTGGGTAAAGAATATGCTGTGATGGCACGCACAAACCGGCATTATCAAGAAGTTCCAAAACAAGATTTTCAGATAAATCTACTCTTTATCAGAGAGCTTGATTTTATCGTGATGGATAAGAGTATTTTTGGATATTATTGGTATAAGGCAAATCAGGGAGATCGCTACTCTCGCTTGGCAAAGCAGCGCTTTAGTCAAAAGGTCAGATTTCACCCCTTATTTAAACCAAGTCATTACCCGTTTTTATTCCGAGATAAGCTGGTCAGAGATGACTTTGATCGTGGTTTGTCAGAAATTAAATCAAGTGGTCGCTATCAAGAAATCCTGGATAAATACGACCACTTAAGTAATTTGTATCAGCACTGATGTAAACGAAGAAAGCAGAAAGCAGAAAGCTTATGAGGCGATGACCACCTCGCCTTGCTCAAACTTCAGGTAGAAGCAACTTCTACGATGAGTGTGACAAGCTGCTTCATCTTGTGTGACCAGGGCTAGTAGTACATCACCGTCGCAATCCGTTCTCATCGATACCAGGCTTTGCCAGTGGCCAGAGCTTTCTCCTTTGCGCCATAAAGACTTTCGCGAACGGGACCAATAGCACATCTTGGAGGTTTCGAGAGTTTCTTTTAATGACTCGCGATTCATCCAGGCAAACATTAGCACCTCTCTCGTCTCATGGTCCTGGGCTATTACGGGTATTAAACCCTCTTCAGAGAAGTTTAGTTCGTTTAATACTTTATCTAAGGGATAGGAGGTGCCTTCAGCATCGTTTTCGATCGATTTAAACCAGGACTTCATATTTAAATTACCTATATTTACGAGTTATGCGCTGAGATGTTTGGGTTTGGCAAGTCGAGATAAAAGGCTACCATTAAGTCCTAATGAAAACGACAAGACGTAGAGCATACCAAGTGTCAGTATGATCGCCGGCCCGGTTGGCCAGCCAGCATGGTATGACAAGAGTAAGCCGATATAACAACAGAGAATTGCAAAACAAGAGGACGCCAAAAGCATCATATCGAGGCTCTTGACCCAATACCTTGCAGAGGCTGCAGGCAAAATCATCATACCCACAGACATTAAGGTACCAAGGGCGTTAAAGCCGGCAACAAGGTTTAGAACAACTAGCACCAGGAAGGCAAAGTGAGCAATTGGACTTAGTCGACTGACTGATTGCAGGAAAAGCCTGTCCATACACTCAAGAACCAACGGTCTGAACAGCAGAGCAAGTGTAATTAAGGTAATTGTAGAAACCCCGGCAAGCAAATATAAAGCTTCGTTGTTCAAAGCCAGCGCGGAACCGAAAAGTACGTGTAGTAAATCAACCTGACTACCGTTAATTGAAATAATCAGGACGCCTGCTGCCAGAGAAATAAGATAAAAGGCAGCCATGCTGGCATCTTCAGCGACATCGGTCATACGAGAGACGAAACCGGAAAATAGCGCAACAAGGCAGCCTGCGATAATCCCGCCGATGGTCATTGCCTGAATAGATAAGCCGGCCAGAAAAAAGCCTGCCGCTGCACCGGGCAATATTGCGTGTGCCATGGCGTCGCCAGTTAAACTCATGCGTCTTAACATCAGAAAAACGCCAATAGGCGCTGCGCTAATCGCAATCGCAAGGCAGCCAACGATAGCGCGTTGCATAAATGAGAAGTCTAAAATTGGCGCAATAAAAAGATCGAACATCTGTTAGTGAGCCCCGCAATACACGGCGTTTTCATCAAAGGCTTCGTTGAGTTGTCGTGCTCGTTGCCAGTTTTGCTCAGTCAATACGTCGGCAGTTGGCCCAAAAGCGATGGGCTCTCGCGATAACAAAAGGCAATGTGGGAAGTGAGACTTTACTTGCTCAAGGTCATGGAGTACTGCAACAATCGTTTTACCCTGTTCATGCCAGTGTTGAATCAAGTGTAGTAGGTCATGTGTTGTTCGGCTGTCTACGCCGGTAAAAGGCTCATCTAATAATATTAGGTTGGCTTCTTGAACGAGCAAGCGTGCGAACAAAACGCGCTGCATTTGCCCTCCTGAAAGAGATCCGATCAAGCGTTTTTCAAACCCTGATAAACCCAGTTGCTGCAGCGCTTGTGCGACTTGCTTTTTATGCTTGCTACGTAATCGCCCGAAAGCACCCATATGTTTCCAGGCGCCAAGAGCGACCATTTCCTGAACTGTAATAGGGAAGCTTCTATCGACCATGTTTTGTTGAGGAAGATAAGCAATATCATCTTTCTCGACGGGTCCAAATTGAATATCACCTTCTAAGGGAGCAAGTTGCCCCATAATACCTTTAAGCAGTGTCGATTTACCTGCACCGTTAGGCCCAACAAGGGCAACAAGCATGCCTTTATCAATGCTGGCAGAAAGGTGGTGAACAGCGGGGTGCGCTTCGTAGCCGAGCGTTAGATTTCGGAAAGATAAAATCATTATCTACCTGGTGACACTGTAGACACAATAAATTAGTACTGCACTTAGCGAGGCCGCGAGGGCAAGGCGTTGAACAAGGCCAATTTCCAGTAAGCTTCGACGTGACATAATCAGCCTGTTATTAAAGTAGAACACAATCCGTGAATCCTATGTGATAGCATGCTAAATTGCAATCTGGCTGGCCTTGAAGCGTTAAATTATTGGGGCTGAGCGCGACGATTATTCCCAAATAACAATTACAAAACGTATCTGTCATTATGGAAGTGAACTCATACTTCGAGCTACTCAAGTTGGCAAGCATTCCCTTTATTGCGGGAATTGTTGGATTCATCACCAACTGGTTAGCCATTAAGCTTACTTTTTATCCGATCAAATTCTGGGGCATTCGGCCCATTTTTGGCTGGCAGGGAATTATTCCCTCAAAGGCTAGGAAGATGGCGGAAATCAGTGTTGATTCAACCTTGTCCAGAATTGGCTCAGTCTCTGATATTGTTGAGCAAATGAGCCCTGCTCTAATTGGCGAGCATATTCTCGAGTCACTTGCTCCTCGCACTGAAGAACTAGTTGATGAAATTATGCTTAAGCGCCATCGAACGCTTTGGCAAAATCTACCAAGACCCGTTAAAGAGCTGGTTTATGAGAGGGTAAAGAGTCAACTGCCGAGAATTATGCAGAATCTTGTCGAGGATATCGGGCCAAAGATAGAGTCATTGTTTGATCTTAAGCTGATGGTTATCGAGAAGCTGGAAGATGATAAAACGCTGCTGAATAAAATCTTTCTCGAATGCGGGGCTCAGGAGTTTCGCTTTATTATAAAAAGCGGCCTCTGGTTTGGCTTTTTGTTTGGGCTTCCCCAGTTAATACTTTGGTACTTCTTACCCTACCCGTGGATCTTGCCAGTATGCGGATTTTTGGTGGGGTGGGCGACTAACTGGGTGGCGTTGAATATGATTTTCCGGCCTGTTAAGCCCTTTAAGTTTTTAGGCCTGACAATACACGGTTTATTTTTAAAGCGGCAAGACGATGTATCAGAGTCTTTTTGTAAAATCATTACTGAAGAAATCCTGACAGTTGATCAAATCGCCCAAGCCATGCTGAAAGGGTCGGAAGCAAAGCGTACAAGGGCTATTATTCAAAGACATTTTGAAAACATGGTAGATGATACGGTTGGTTTGATTAAGCCTTTTACTCAAGCCGCTATGGGGCCGAAAGGCTTTGCTGAACTCAAAGAAGATGCCGGATTGAAGGCAGTAGATTTGTCAAAAACTACGCTGCGTGACCCTTTGTTTAACCAGGAGAGGGCCAAGGTTGTACAGGATATCATGGCGCAACGAATGAAGGAGCTCCCTTCTGAAGAATTTCAGGATCTACTAAGGCCTTGTTTTCAGGAAGATGAGATAAAACTGATCATTATCGGTGGTATTCTTGGTGCCATGGCTGGCTTGGCTCAGCTTGCTTATATATTTGGTCAGAGTCTTTAAGTGACTATTTCCTCTGTTTCGGTAAAATAGCCGCCAAGTATTACCTAATCCAAGTTTTTTATAGTTTACGCAGTTAATGAATTATTCTTCGCTACAGTCTCTTTTTTACCAACTCAAGAACAATCGGGCTTTTGAGCTCTTTGTTATTTTTATCATTATTATTTCCGCCTTGGAAATTGGCGCAAAAACCTACGATTTGCCTGTGCAGGCCATAGCATTCACCAAAATGCTGGATCTGTTTATCACCCTGTTCTTTCTGGTTGAAATCGTTATTCGTTTTGTTGCTGAGCCAAATAAGCGGCACTTCTTTAAAAGCGGTTGGAACGTATTTGATACGCTGGTGGTGGTAATAAGTCTGATACCAATTGACGACTCTGAAATGGCATTGTTGGCTCGTTTGGTCAGAGTGTTCAGAGTTTTGAGGATGATATCGGTGATTCCTGAGTTGCGCATCTTGATTAACTCTTTAATCAAGGCCTTGCCACAGCTGGGCTATGTCATGCTTTTGATGTTTATCATCTTTTATATCTATGCTGCTGTCGGAAGCTTTTTATTCCAAACAATTAATCCTGACTTATGGGGAAATATTGCTATTTCCATGCTGACCTTGTTTAGGGTGATGACCTTTGAAGATTGGACTGATGTTCAATATGAAACGATGGAGGTGTACCCCTTCAGCTGGATATACTACTTATCGTTTATCTTTTTTACAGCCTTTGCATTTCTCAATATGGTAATTGGTATTGTCGTTAATGTGATGGAAGAAGAGCATGCTAAAGCGCGGCAAGAAAGTAAAAAGGATGAGCCAACTATTAGTGACCTTCAAGCTGAAATCTTAAGCATGAAACAGATGATTGTGGATCTTAAGAAAAACTAGAATAGCTGTGAATTTAGAACTAGACTTAATGACTATCGGTCACCTAGCTGGCTGATTGAATTAATTCGTAATTGAAGTTTGTGAGAGTGTAATGTCGGAAGGAAGTGAAGGCTTAAGTCGAAAGCAGGTTGAGTTTGCTAAGAGGGAGCAGGAAATTCTCAAAGCGGCGATCAGTTTGTTTGAGAACCCACATTGGGAAACTGTGACCGTTGAGCAGATTTCCAAAAAAGCAGAGATAGGCAAAGGGACCGTTTATAAGCATTTTACCTGTAAAGAAGAGATTTACGCTCAGATTTCAATCTCGTTTTTGCGTCGTATGCTGGCCTCTTACGAAGCGCTACCACCACATTCAGAAGCAATAGATATCATTCGTGAAATTATTCGCGCTTCCTTTGCGCAATTTCTTGATAATCCGGCTGAAGCGCGGGTTTCGTTTTATTGTAAGCGTGTCGACTTTAGAGAACGCCTCACCCCGGAATTACGGGCCGAGTTTGACCAATTAGACGATTTATTTGCCTCCTACATTGGCTCAATACTGGAGCCAGGTATTAAGAGTGGGATGTTTCCTGATATGCCCATTGAGCACTTAATGATGGGCTTAGAAGCGACCTTTGATGGCGCGATTAGTACAATTTGGAATGGCGGTTTGCATTGCCAAGAAGATACAGATTTAGAGACTTATATCAATATTATTAGTGAGTATATGGTGGCGGGCTTAGTTGGTCTGGTAAAAGCTTAGCGACTGAATTGACGTAGAGGGGAAAATAGAATGGGTATCGCAATCCGTGCGATACCCTAGAATAGGCGCTTCCTTTACTGTTCCATCAGTTAATTGTATCCATTGAACATCCGTGAACAAATCCTTGTTTTGCCACTGTCCTTAGTTATTCAGCCGCTCCTGCAGCACAATTGTCCCTTGCCTTATCGTTCCTTGATCTACAACTGCCCTGTGTAGTTATCTGAATCCTTCAGATTGGCTCCTGCCTTCCCTAACAAGTCCGTTTGATGTTGCTTCCGTTTGATGAGTATATTACGGAAACTACATGTAGGAAAAAATAGGATAAAACCTAAAGCCATGTAGGAGATATCCTACATGGCTCTGCTGAGGACAGACAAGAATTTGGCCAGGATGTAGCCGGTCTAAACTAATTCGAACTGAATTTGTTTACGAGACCAGTCGATTTGCTTGAGTTTTACTTGTACTGCTTGGTCGAGTTGGAAGGACTGCTCTTTGTTGGTGATGCAAAGCAGGTCTTGGTTAAAGCTATACTTCCCTTCCATCTCCTTGGTTGAGACAAATCCTTCAATACCTGTTTCTGCTAGACGAACTTGAAAACCAGAAGAAAAGACACGATGAATCGTAGCATTTAAGGTTTGTTTGTTCTTAGCTAAATACTGGCACTTCAGCCATTGCTCAACATCATAGACGGCACTTTTGGCTTTACTCGAATTCTCACTTAATGCTTCTATTTGAGCTTCGTTAATGTAGCTTTCATTGTTGGCTGCAATCGCATCGAGTTGGCGGTGTACTAAAAAGTCACTGGCTTTTCTAAGGGGGGAGGTGAAGTTGCAATACTGCTGCAATCCCATGCCGAAGTGAGGCGCAGGTTCTAGGCTTAGCTGGCTTTTCTCTAACTGGCGAGAAATAAGTAGTTGGTAGCGAGTTAACTCATCATTACTGGAAAGCTGTTTTGATAGTTCAACAAAGCTGTCTAAAGACGCTAAAGAATCTTCTTTGTACTCAGGAATGTTTTCTTGCAGTACTTTATCCAAGCTTTCCAAGCGATCGGCACGTATGCCTTTATGGCTAATGTAGATACCGGGAAGTTTGCTTTTGGAAATGAGTTCTGCGATGCAACAGTTTGCAGCGACCATCGCTTCTTCAACTATACGGTGAGCGCTGGAGAATACTTTCTGTTTGATCTCTGCAATCTTTCCCTGGTCATTCAGCTCGAGGTAGAACTCTTGACGGTCTTTTTGAATCAGGTTGTGCTTGTTGCGGAATTCTGATCGTTTATCGGCAATAGTCTTAAGATGCTTCAGGCTTTCCTGAATATCGCTGCTGCACTCGTCTAGCGCTTCGCCTTGGTCAATAAAGCTGCCAACGACTTCGTAACTAAGCTTTTTATGAGATTGAATAAGCGCTTGTTCTAGCTCGTAGCTTTCGATATCTCCAGTCTCACTTACAGTCGCTTTTACTACTTTGGCCAGACGCGGTTTACCTTCTACCAAAGAGCAGATATCACTGCCCAGCTTTTCTGGAAGCATCGCGATAGTCTGACCGGGGAAGTAGACTGAACTTGCGCGTTTTATCAGACTTTTCTCGATGGCTGAGCCGGCATCAATCATGGCGCAGGGGTCGGCAATCGCAATATATATATACCAACCTTGCTCAGCTTTTTCTGCATACAAGGCATCGTCTATATCTTTCGTAGAAGACGAGTCAATGGTAACAAAGGGAAGTTCACAATAGTTTTTACGCCCTTCGCTTAAACCTGCTATCTGTTCTTCTGAAATCGCATCTGCTTGTTCTTGCTCGATTTTGCTCCAGCTTGTTTCCAGGCGGTGCTTCTTGCTGGCATACAATGATTCGATACCGATATCTTGGTCGGTACCAATTAGCTCGACAATGCTTGCTTGTGCTTTCCCTGACTTAAAAGGATGTTGAGTAACCTTGCAGACAACCAGGTCTTTCGCTTTGGCTTTTTTGCGCTTTTGAGGAGGAATAAAAAACCACCGACACATGCCTTGGATATCGGGCTCAACAAAAGCAGCTTTACCCTTCTCTATGTATTTGCCACAAAAGAACTGGGTGTTGCTTTCAATTAGCCTTTCTAATTTAGCGACCTTTTTGTTCTTTGCATCTTTTATGACTTCAACTTCTACTCTATCACCAGGGAGTACGCGCTCCATTTCATCGGGTGGAAGATAAACGTCTCGGTTGGTATCAAGTGTCACAAAACCAAATTTGTAAGCAGAACCTTTAACTGTCCCAATGCAGAGATTGCGACTAGCTTTGATATCTTGCTTGAGTTGCTTGAGTTGATTAAGTGAGTCGAGTTTTAGCATTGATCATACCTGTTGGTGGCAAGAGTGCTGTGTATCGATCCTAGACACACAGCGACATGTTCTTAAGAGTTGGTTGCGAGCGTTAGGAATTCACTACGTGTTGCCTGAGACTGTCTGAAAGCGCCCAGCATAACGGAAGTGTTCATGACTGAATTTTGTTTTTCAACACCGCGCATCATCATACACATATGTTTTGACTCAATGATGACAGCCACACCTTTTGCGCCAGTCACTTGCTGGATTGTTTCAGCCACTTGACGAGTGAGGTTTTCCTGAATCTGGAAGCGTCGCGCATACATGTCGACAATACGAGCAAATTTAGACAGACCCAAAACCTTGCCGTTTGGCAAATAAGCGATATGGCACTTGCCAATAAAAGGCAGTAGGTGGTGTTCGCAAAGAGAGTATAGCTCTATGTCTTTTACAATAACCATTTGGTCATTGTCAGACTCGAACACCGCGTTATTTACTATATCATCAAGGCTTTGTTGATATCCCTGAGTGAGAAATTGCATAGCCTTGGCTGCACGAGTCGGTGTATCTAATAAGCCTTCGCGAGAGCTGTCTTCACCAAGACTTTCAATAATGGCTTTATAATTTTGTGATAAGGCGTCAAGCATAAGAAATACCGAAGATGTGGGAAATGCCGGATTTTACATGCTTGGAATAGCTGGGGAAAGCCTTTTCCCACTTGGTCAACCTAATTTGCAGATAGCGTTTAGCAGAAAGTAAGAGACAATTAGTACCGATCAATTGCGAATCGAATATTATCTGCTTCCGCTTTAAGAACTTGGTACATAAATGTATTGGTGCCAGCCTTTGCTTTTTCAGCTTGCAGGCACTTGTTTTGGTAGAGTTTCTCTAAGGTGGCGAGATCGCATTGCATTGTGGGGCAAGTACTTTGGCTCATTTTACTACCTCCATTCAGGTTACCCTGAATTATCAGACCTGAGCTTGATTGTTTGGTAAATAATAGTTAAGCATTTACTCTGCCAAGTATTTTGAACATGTCTGAGAGGGAAAATAAAGTAAATAAAAACAAAAGGATAACATGGGAAAAAAATTTAATTTTGAAAGCGGCCAACTTGAATATAAAACTAAAGCTGGCCGCTTGTAAAGAAAGCTGACGAAAGTCTGTCGTTTATAGCGACCTAGCGCTGTAAGTCATTTAGTTGATCGATCAGTGCCTGGAATTGCTCATCGAGACTGCCAGAGCTAGCGTTGATTGATGCGCCTTCAATCGCACCTTGCAGTGCGTTCTTAATTTGTTCTGTTTGATCAGCTTGAGTGCTTAGGCTGGAAGTAAGGGTGTTAACTACGTCAGCACTATTGCTAGCAACTTCTTCCAAACCACCTAGATTACTCATGGTTTCATTAGCAATTGTTACGCTGCTACTCACGACTTCAGCAACTTCTTGCTGCTTCGAGATAACCGAGTTCGATATTTCGGTGATCTTGGTGATCTCACCCTGGATTTCTTCTGCTGACTCATTTGAGGTGTTTGCAAGCTGTCGTACTTCATCGGCAACAACCGCAAAGCCTCGACCGTGTTCGCCAGCTCGCGCTGCTTCGATCGCAGCGTTGAGTGCTAGCAAGTTAGTTTGGTCGGCAATGGCTTTGATCGACTCAAGTAATTTACTAATCGTTTTATTACTTTCATCCAAGCTTTCCAGCAAAGATGTAAATTCAGAGATGTATCGAGATGAGGTTTCCAGGTTATCTGCAAGCTGTCTCATGTCGGCGCTACATTGTTTGGATGTATCAGATGCCTGGTTGGTCGCGTCACTGGCTTGTTGTGCAGAAGAGTGTATCGCCAGACCTTCGCCTACGAGAGACTCCATGCCTTGGCAACTGCCTTCAATACCGCTTGCAAAGTCTGAGCCGCCTTGTAGCTTCTCGTTAACGCTAGCTGCGAGCTCTTGAATCTGGGAGGCAGGGTCTTGACTAAAAAACTGATCAAGCAGTGCCGCTTTTTGCTCTAATGACTGTAGCTCGACTTTGTCGATCGCAACTTCATTTACTTTCAATGCATTCTTATTTAATCCAAACATAACCTTACCTGAATATACTTGTTGCGTTATCTGAAGATGCCTTTTTATTCAAAAGTATCGGCATTCCAAAAATTATTGTTTGTTACTTATCTGGTCGAGTTAGTTACCTGCTCATTGTTTTATTAGAGCTGGTAATCACTGGTTTCATCAAACATAGTTTTAACGGGTGTTAAAACCTAAAGTTTCGGCACTGGGATAAATGACGTTTTGCTTGTTCTTGCCATGTTCATCAGTGCAACCATATCAATGCTATTATCGGCATTGAATGAAAAAACCTGAGCCAGTTTCGTGCTTACGTTTTATTTATTTTAGCTACTAATTCTTAAATTGCTTGGGAATTGGTAAAAAAGTTAAGGAATAAGCTTAATTGATCACCGAGTTAGTTGACTGAGCCAACTTTCCCAGTCGTCATTATCGGAATAGCTTGAAAGCTCATAGTGGAATTTAGCTGGTTCATCTTGTTTGGCAAGGTAGCTAAACTTGTAAGCTTCACAAGCCTGTATTAAGTCTTTGCCTAAGTTATGGGCATTATCAAGATCTGTATTAGGTAAAAGAATTAGAAAGCGTTTGTTGGTGTAGTTACAGATTACGTCAGTTTGGCGTATCCGGCTTTGGCAAATCTGCGATACTTCCACTAGCCACTGTTCGTGATCGCGATACTTTTTAATCATACATTCGCTGCTAAGGCTTAAGCAGGTGACCTGATCCTTATAGCGTCGTTGAAGTTCGGTGGCAGATTTTAGTTTGTGTTTGAAATAAGGAATACTTGTGCAACCGGTTAAAGGGTCAGTTCTAGTGGCGAGTTTTAGATCTTTCTCTAGCTTGGTAAGGTAAGTAAGTAATACCGAGAATAAGCTAAGAAATAATGCAAACGATAAAGCCTGAAAGAAAAATGAGCTACTGTTGTTTTCAGGTGTTAGTGGGAAGCTGAGGCATAGCGCACTCAATGACAAAATCGAGCCAAACTTTACCCCAATTAAAATAAGCGTTGCTGCTGCCAAAGGGAACAGCCAATATAAAACTAATGAGAATTCACTAAGGCTATGGCTGACTAGCGTTATATCAATGCAGACCCACAGTGCGGTGCAGGCTATCAAGAGTTGTTTTTTTCTTGAGGGCGATGAAAGATGAGCAGTGAAGAAAGCCTTTGTAAAGCAAGGCGCGCAGATGAAAAATAGGACACTCTGTGCTATTTGGTCGTTAAGAAACAAGCTAATAGCAAAGAACACACAGAAAAATAGCAGCCCGGAGAGTGCAGCATTATTTAGGTGCTCTTTTGCTTTAGTCATAGGTTCTCGTAGGCTAATGATTCGAGGTATTCAATATTTGGAATTACAGCTTCTTCACCATCCAGTGTGATCATTGCTGAGTCAGCTTTTCCTGGCTTACGGTCAGACTGTTGAGATATCTCATTCCCTACTTTTACAAGTCGGGGGATACCTTGCGTCACAATAGCAAAAAAAGGTAAGTCTTTTTGGTGTTTACCAATAGTATTGACTACCGCAATTCTGGAGTTGGGTGTGACCTTGGCTGCTGAGAGCCCATTGGCGATTTCATACGATAATAAAGGAATATTGATTCCACGCCAGGATACAAGACCTAGAAAGTAATCTGGCTTAGTATCGCGGTTTTCAGGCGCTTGATAGCCTACTACTTCAGCGACGCTAACGTTAGGTAATAAGAGCTGGGTATTACTAACCGGTAGATATAGGCTAGAGATAACACTTTGAGCATCCGACACAATTAAACTCCTTTGTTTGTTTCTAAATTGCTAGCACTGGCGTCAGGTGCACTGTAGCAGCCAACTTTATTAATTAATGCTCGAGCCAGGTCTTTTGGAGATGCGGTGTATGCACTGCATTCAAGATCAATCACAGATTGCGGCATCGAGCCATTCGCACACCCATCTGGTGCTTGAGTCCATACTGAGCAGCCTTGCTTATGCATCGTAGGTGCCATCAACGAGCCGTCATTCCCCATGCCGCTAAATACGATCACATGGCAACGTTTTCCATAATGCGCAAACAGATTTCTTAATAAATGGTCAATTGATGGACCATAGGGTCCTTCCCATTCATTGTCTCTAATTGAGACACCATTAGATGAAAAGCAGACTTCATTGTCGACAGGAACGACGAGAACTTCGCCATCTTTAACTAAACAGCAGTCGGTTATAGGCTTTAGGTCGAGCATTGAATGACGGCCTAAGACGCGTGTTAGTACGCCCGAGAAGTGGGCATCGACATGCTGAGCATAAAGAAAGCCGGCTCTGATCGTAGATGGAATTTCATCCAGGAACTCTTTCACCGCTGCAGGACCACCGAGTGAGGCTGCTAGAACCCAAACGTCTTTAGATGGCGGATGAGACAGTCTGGGTGCCTTTTCGATGTCTGAAGGCTGGCTGAAAACGGGCTTAGACTGAGCTTTATCTATTGCGACGTGATTGGTGGCCTGGGAGTCTAGAGCGAGTATAGAGTCTTCTGATTCTAGAATATCAATGCAACCAAGATGCTCTTCTAGTTTACTGACTAGTCGTCGTTCCCACGAAATATATTGCTCATCGTGTTTTCCTGGGGCTTTATCCAAACCAAAGAGCACAGGAATATTGTCTGCTTGGTCAATGATGTCATCTAACGCTACCGACTCAAAAGTATCTTCTTGCAAAGCTAAAATCCAGCATTGGATCTGATCGAGTTTTTCACTTTGTTGCTGTGCAAGCATATCGGGCTCACAACTGATAACAGGGTTTAAGCCAAAAGCGTTGAGTGCTTTGCTCAGAACGTGCCTTTGTAAGGCACAATCCGATATGACACCGATCTTAGGTCTCGCTTCCGGCACATTCATTTAGCCAATGAACCGCTCAATATTTTCCAGTAAATCATGTTCCTGGAAAGGCTTACCAAGATATTCATTCACACCGATAGAAAGTGCCCGTTCTTTGTGCTTTTGGCCGGTTCGGGAGGTAATCATGATGATTGGCACATCTTTCAAGCGTTCGTCATGCCGTACCAGTGTTGCAACCTCAAAACCGTCCATACGTGGCATTTCGATATCGAGAAGCATTACATCAGGTTTATGATCTTGTAGTGTTGCTATAGCGTCAACACCATCCTTCGCGGTAATAACTTCGTAGCCATTTCGTTCAAGCAAGCGCGTGGTAACCTTCCTAACAGTAACCGAGTCATCGACCACCATGACAGTCTTCGTTTGCTTCTCTTTAATAATGTTATCTTCATTAGAACTTAGAGAATCGAGTATGCCTGCCATGTCGTCTCGAATGAGCGCAGGAAGGTCAAGAATCACGACAACGCTACCGTCACCGAGAATAGTTGCTCCAGAAGCTCCATGAACATTGGCAAATTGAGGCCCAAGACTTTTTACAACGATCTCACGGCTGCCCATCAAGCTATCAACCTGTAGCGCCATAGGCTTGTCACTTCCTCTAACCAGAATGACGGGTAGCGGGAGTGGTTGCCCCTGCAATTTAGGGTGATGACTGCTGTGTAGTAGTTTACCTAGGTACTGTAGCTGATACTCGCGACCAGCGTATTCATACATTGGTGCATCAGGTTTATAGTATTCTTCCAGCTCATAAGGGCTGACTCGAACAATACCTTCAATAGTATTCAGAGGAATGGCGTAGAAGTCTTCACCAATGTTTACCATCAGCGCTCGGTTAACGGATACCGTAAAGGGTAGACGAATAGCAAACTCGGTACCGTGACCAAACTCAGAATTGATTTCAATGCTGCCGCCCATTTGCTTGATTTCACTGGCTACAACGTCCATGCCGACACCTCGACCGGAAATCTGCGTCACTTTTTCTGCCGTACTGAAACCCTGGTGCATGATAAATTGCATAATTTCATGGCGGCTAGGTTTCGTGTTTTTGGGTACAAGCCCTTGTTTTATCGCTTTATCTAGAACAACTTTGTCGTTAATTCCAGCGCCATCGTCCTTCATCTTCAAGACAATATTTCCGCCTTCACGCATTAGAGAGAGTGTGATTGTGCCACTCTCTGGTTTGCCAGCTTTTTTACGCTCGTTAACAGTTTCAATACCATGATCGAGGGCGTTACGTAACATGTGTTCAAGCGGAGCGACCATTCTTTCCAATACGGAACGATCCATTTCACCTTCGGTATTCAGTGCATCAAAATCGACTTGCTTACCTAGCTCGCCACCAATTTGGCGAACGATACGGCGTAGTCTTGGAACAATTGATGAAAACGGTATCATCCGTGTTTTCATCAAGCCTTCTTGCAGTTCTGAGTTAATACGGGATTGCTGTAATAATAAAGTCTCGGCATCTCGTGAACGGTCAGACAAGGTATCTCGAAGGTCCTGAAGGTCTGATGTTGACTCCGTTAAGGCTCGCGAAAGCTGCTGAATCGAAGAGTATCTGTCCATTTCAAGCGGATCGAAGTCTTCATAGTCGGGAGCTTTCAGACCTTCTTTTTCGGCTCTGAACAGTACTTGAGCTTCGGTTTCCATATCCATACGACGAAGCTGTTCACGTAGACGTTCAATGGTTGCCGACATTTCTTCCAGCGTGAAGCCAAAGTCACTAATTTGTTGTTCCAAGCGACCGCGCGAGATACTGGTCTCACCTGCAAGGTTAACCAGGGAGTCGAGTAGGCTGGCAGAAACACGGATCGTTTCTTGAGGTGCCACTTTTTGGACTGCTTGAATATTCTCGGCTGGTGTTTGCTTGTCAGAGGTTTTGGTTTTCTTCGCAGGTGCTTGTCTTGCTGCTTTGACGGTTTCTTCAGCAGCGATAGATTTACTTGGCGTGGCTGCTTTGCTTGGTTCAGCTTTAGGTGTTTCGCTAGTGTTAGAAGGTGTTGCATGTTCTTCAGTTAGTGCGTCACCTGAAGCTAGAGCTTCTAGTTCATCGACAAGTTTCAGGAGTTCATCCTGGCTCTTAAGTACAGAATCCTTAAGGGCTCCTTCAAATGCTTCCTTATTTGATTGAGCTTTGAGCAAACGAGATTCCAAGTCATGACTCTCATCAGCTAATTTAGCCAAATTTGAAAGTCTGGCTCCACCCTTCAAGGTATGAAGTATGCGTTGAATTTCTAAATTTGGCGTTTCTTCTTTTGGTGACTTAGACCACTCGGAAATTTGTTCTTCTAGCGCTTCGATTAGCTCGCGCGCTTCTTCGACAAATAGCTCCAACACTTCTAGGTCGACATCGTCGCCTAATGCTTGTGCTAGCGTAGATGTTGCGATAGGTGCTGCGGTTTCGGAAGGACTGGATACTTCGCTTTTAAGTCCCGCTTTATTCACTTCAGCAATTAATTCAGGCGCAGGCTTTAATTCTTCTCCGTGAATCAAGCATTCAAGCATTTCGGTGAATTCTTGGTATGCTTTAGCGATTGCATGGTACAAGCCTTCAGGGTCATTTAGTTGACCGTCTATCATCTGCTCTAAACGAGTGTTGACGGCTTCAGCTAAGTCGCCGATCGGGTCAACGTCAGCAAGTCTCGCTCCCCCTTTCAGGGTATGCATTTCCCTTTGTAACTCAACAATACCTTCGATGAAGTCTTCATCCTCGCGCCAGTGCTCCAAATACTCGGCAGCAGCAGAAAGAATATCCTTGCTTTCGTCTATAAATAAGGGAAGTAGGTCTGCTTCAAGATCATCTTCATCTATGGTTGTAGGCGCACTGACTTCAATGCTTTCAGGCTCTTCAACCGGTGTTTCAACAGGGCTTGTGATTTCAAGTTCTTCTGGCTCAGAAGTCTCTACTGGTGAGCCAGTGGTGACTTGCTTGATCTTATTGAGAAGTTCATCTGCGCCATTGATAGCTGAACCTTGTTGAACCGCTTCAACCATATTAGCTAAGGCATCATGACAGCTTAAGCAAAGAGCCGTCATGTCTTGTGTCGCATCAAGCTGCTTATTAACAATAGACTCGAATAAGGTTTCCAGTTCGTGTGCAAGATCACCAATAGGGTTGATTTCGGCCATTCGAGCACCGCCTTTAAGGGTGTGCAATTCACGCTGTAGCTCGCCAACAACCTCGATATTAAAGACGTCGGATTCCCATTGGTGCAATAGTTCGCCAGAACTGTCGATTATTTCTTGGGCTTCTTCTAAAAATATCTCGGCTAATTCCGGATCCAAGTCTAATAAGACCTGGCTAGGACTTGTCGTTTGTGATTCAGAGGGCTGTTCATTTTCTGGAGCGATATCTTCTTCAACAAGTGGGGTGTTAACACGCAAATCATCAACAATTGAAGTGATATTCGTGACCAGCTCATCTTGAGGCTGGCAAGGTTGCAAAGCCTGGATAGACTTAAGCATTGCTTCTAGAGCCTGCGAAGACTCTTCAAGTAGCGATAACATCAGGCTGGAGGCATCAGCTTTGTAATCGATTAGTTTTTCAAATAGTTTCTCAAGGATATCACTTAAATCGCCAACCGCTTCGAAGCCTGCCAAACGTGCACCACCTTTGAGTGTATGCATGTCTCGTTGTAATTGCAGGATAACGTGTTCATTACCTGGTTGTTGTTTAAGTTTGTCTAGTGCAGGGTTGATTCCATTGACTAGCTCATTAGCTTCCTCGAGGAATATTTCAGCCAAATCGGCATCCATAATGGCTTCATCGTCGAGTTCAACGCTTGCTTCTTCCTCCACTTCATCTGTGGTAGCGGAGTAGGTAGGTAATACGTCATCCAACTCTTTCTCTAGCTGGTCGAGCTTCTCGTTTAAGCTATCTTCTTGAGTTGATACACTTTGACTTTCTACCGGACTATCTTCAATAACATGGCTATGGTCAGCAATATGTTCGCGTAATTCCGCAAGCAGCTTGTTATCAAGGTTTAGAGTTAAACCCGCTGCTAGTTGATCCATCATATCGATCAATGCTTCGTGACCACGTTTGATATCATTAACAAAAACCGGGCTAGGTCTATCATTTTCGATATCAATACTGCCGTAGCAGCTTTCCAGGCATTCACAGAGTTCTGCAATGTTTTCAAGCCCGGCAACCTTGGCGCCTCGGTGGAGTGTTTTTACTTCGCCGTAAAGTTTAGTTAGCTCGTTAACGGATACAGGGCTGTGTTCCCATTGGTTAAGAATACTTTCAGCATCCAGCAATATA
>NZ_LWGJ01001098.1:0-3474 GCF_001635845.1 Oleiphilus sp. HI0132
TTCCTCAACAAGGTCTTCATTGCCTAAAGTGAACCCGCGATCACCATACATTTCATTTAACTCGGGAAGTCTAATATTTCTGGAGATGTTGGCCCTGAATTGAACCTCAGCACTTAGCTGTGCAAGCAAACCAAGCTGGAGGTCATGATAAAACTCAGCAACCTGATCCTGCTTTATTTCATCTACGACAGAGATCCCACGAGCACTACCATTGACCAACCAAAAACCTGAATTAGACAGCCATTCATCTTGTAGCCCGACAACAGTTGTCACGCGCTGATATTGACTAGAAGTGCCTTCGATGCGTTCCTGTAGGTCGTAGCCTTCGATCTTTGCGCTTAACAGTGCGGCCCAAAGGTTCGCACCGGAAGAAAAACTAGCTTTAATATTTCCACCAAATGATTTTGATACAGTTCGGTCATCATTTCGCAATAAACCTACTTGATTTTTCTCATCCCGAAATATCGTTTCTTTATAAAGTCCATATAAACTATAGTTAAAAACAATACCGCGCCTAAGATGCTGCTCTATATTGGCTTGCATCGAAAAGAACTCTGAGTCATAGGTGGCATCATTGTCTGCAAGGTTTTGTATCTCTGGAACACCCTGCTCTTTATTAGAGTATTGCGTAGTTAAACTAAATCGATACGCCTCATTAACCTGCTCGTTAAATGATGCCAGAAGTGATGTATGTACAACATCATTGTTGTTCTTATTTTGATCATAATCGTCGGCGTAATAATCGGGCGTATCGTTTGTATTGATGACTGTATAGTCATTGTCAGCACTAAAGTGCTCAGCAGAAAAAAGATAATTAAGGGTATCCAGACTCCCTTTATACGATGCTGCAGCACGTTTGATGCCTTCTGAACCAAGACTTGAACTAAGTAAGCCACCGGCTTTTCGTGCACCACCGCTAGTCTTGATATTAATTGCCCCACCAATCCCGGCTTGCTCTAAATATATCGGGACATTACCCCGGTATATTTCTACCTGTTCAACCGCACCAAGTAAGAACTGGCTCAAGTCGACAGCCCCCTGGTAGGAGCCATTCAGCAATACACCATCCAAGTACACGTTTACTTGTTTACTAGATGAGCCGCGAACACTAACAGAACTGAAACTGCCAAAGCCTCCAAGATCTCTGACTTGAACCCCCACTTGGCGCTCAACTATATCGGCAACGCTTACGGCATCACTAGAGAAATCTTCTTTCTTGATAACGGTAACTAAACCAGTATTGCTTGAGGGGTCAACATCAGTCAGCTTGGGGCGTGAAGTTTGAACAAGTACTTCGTTATGTTTTCCTAATATTTCCTGTGCATAAGCATGATAGGAAAAAATTATAAGTACTAAATAGGCAGCAACAAGTCTAAGCACAATTCACCCAACAGCATGTGATGACGGCTTACGAAGGAAGTAAAAAATATACTGGAGAAAAATTACGCACAGCAATATTTTCAAATATCGCCCTCCGCAATACCTTAAATTAAGTTCTCAGGCCGGTCTCCGGGCTTATGAGCATCTGATCACTGTCAGTAGAACTAGCGCCTTCCCATGTATTAATTACACAGTGGCGAGAGCTAGTCCTGTTACTCAATTACCGTTGCGGGGGCAGCGTTGGACTTATTCACTGCTTTAACAAACAGCCTTCACCAACTTCCCGTTTCATTCTTAGCAAATGGACAAAGCCAAGAACACCTGTAACGTGGGCGCTAATGTAATAATGTCAGGTTTAAAAGTCAAGTATGCAAATATTTAGGGCCAGAGTAAAAACGGCTATTTTTATTCTGGCCCTAAATATTTATTGCTCTGGAATAGTAAAGTAAAAACTTGCGCCTTTGCCAACCTCAGAGTCGGCCCAGACCCTCCCTCCATGCTTTTCGACAATCCGCTTAACCGTTGATAAACCGACGCCGGTGCCATCGAAGTCACTTTTGTTATGCAATCGCTGGAAGGTCGAGAAGAGCTTACCCGCATGTGACATATCAAAACCTGCACCATTGTCCTTAACCTTAAACACGCGCTCTGTTCTTCCGAGTTCGTCATCAACCAAAGCAGAGCTAAATGCTATTTCTGCAGATTCTGTCTTGCTACTGTACTTCCAGGCATTGTTTATCAGGTTTTCAACGACTGAATGCATCATTCTGGCATCACCATTGATATTCATATCTGGCTGAATATAAATATCTACGACACGCAGGGGATAGGTATCGCGCAGATTGGCCACTACTGTGTCAGCAATTTGGCTTAAGTTTAGGTCTGTTCTTTTTACTTCTTTTCGCTGCATTCGTGACAGGTCCAGCAAACCGTTAATCAAGTCTTCCATCGACTTGGCACCGGCAACGACTTTCGCCAATATCCGTTGCGCTTCTTCATCAAGCTGCGAGGCGTAATCATCAAGTAAGATATCACTAAAGCCTTTGATCATGCGTAAGGGTGATTTTAGATCATGCGATACAGTATAACTAAATGATTCCAGTTCTTTATTTGCTGAGGCTAATTCAACATTAGCCTGGTCTAGATCACGCGTTCGCTGGGCTACTTTCTCCTCCAAACCTGCATTCAGGCCCGTCACTTCATCAAACAAACGTGCATTTTCAAGCGATATAGCAGCCTGAGTCAGTAAGACTTTTATCACACTCATGCGCTGCTCGGTAAAGACCCCTGTGCTCAAGCTATTCTCTAAGTACAGAGCGCCTATTTGAGATTTTCGGTAAACAATTGGCAAACATAATACCGACTTTGACCTTGCTTTCGATATATAAGCATCCTCTTTAAACTCGCCGTCAGCGCAAGCATTTTCTAGCCAGATTGTTTCACCTAAACGAAGTGTTAAATTGATTATGTCCTGAGGAACATTCACGGACTTTTCCAGAGGTATATGCATTAAATAGGAAGCCTGATCGTTTGGTAAATCGACTTGAGCTTCTACCTTTGGCCCCTTCAGGCTCTGTACAACCAAGACCCCAATATGTGCACCTGCATTTTCAAGAATTACTTTCATCATGCTTTCAATGAGGTTGTGTAAATCCAACTCCCCCGACAGGGTCTGCATTGACTTTATGATTGACTGAAAATCCAAAGCCTCTCCCGACCTGACTGAACTGGTCGCGGATAAGCCAGTTGAAAACTGCTGAGTCAGCGTAACATTTGACGAATTACTAAATGTGGCTGGCACTGTTTTATCACGTTTCTCACTTATAGCCAGCTCAGGATAACATGCTAATAGCCTATCAATTTTGGCTTTATTCCCCCAACTCTTGTACCAGCTATGTGCCCGTTTAATTGGAACATCGGCAAGGGATTCAAAACCAATATCTATTAAGTAGCGTCCAAAGAATTCGTTTGATAAACCGGCATATTGTCTAAAGCCGTTTTCCTCGGCTTCCTTTATGGCCTGTTTATAACGCTTTGCCGTTTGTTCAAAAGGCGCGCCATCTAAGGCAAGCTGCTCTGCTTCTACCAAAGCAA
>NZ_LWGJ01001099.1:0-4638 GCF_001635845.1 Oleiphilus sp. HI0132
TGTTAACCGAATACTTGATGCTGCCGAGGTTCTCTTTGCTGAAAAGGGCTTCTCAGAAACTTCACTAAGAATGATTACGGGCAAAGCCGGTGTCAACTTAGCGGCGGTTAACTATCATTTTGGTTCAAAAAATGCGCTTATCCAGGCAGTGTTTAATCGCTTTCTTGCACCGCTAAATGAGTTAATGGTTGAAGGTCTGCGCGAGAATAACTGGGACAATGAAGGTTGCACACCAAGTATAGAAGATGTTCTAAGGTTGTACACGAGTAGTCTGTTAAAGATACCTACACGCAATAAAAATGGTGTTTCTATATTTATGCGAATGCTTGGCCTTGCTTATACTCAATCACAAGGTCATTTGCGTAAATACTTAGAAGACGAGTATGCAAAAACTTTCTGGCCTTTCTTAAATCTGCTTAAGGATATTACGCCAGAGCTATCGACGGCTGAGCGTTTCTGGAGAACTCAATTTGTTATCGGTGCAACAGCCTTTACAATGTCCAGTATTCAGCAGTTATCTGACATTCTGTCGAATAAGCCGGATTCTGAGGTGGATACAGAAAAAGTCGTTAATTACCTTGTGCCATTTCTAGCAGCCGGATTGAGCGCAGCTCCTGTTAACTGATTTTCTGCTCGCTGCTCATGACATAGGGAGTGTGAAGTGAATGCCGTTTGAACCAGGACTTAGACGCTCGTTAGAGAGTGAATTTTCCCTTTGTCAGCCCAGAATCGAAGTTAATGTAAAGTTACAGCAGCTGACTTTGTTTAATGAAAACAAAGTGGCTCGTTTTAGTGTGTCCACCGCCCTTAACGGAGTTGGACAGTTTAGCGATTCAGGTTGTACGCCTTTAGGTTATCACTATATTCGCGCTAAAATTGGTGCCAATTCTCCTATTAATACGGTCTTTGCCGGGCGTCGCCCAACAGGTGAGATCTACTCAGCTAAGCTTGCAAATAATTTCCCCGAACGAGACTGGATTCTGACGCGCATTATGTGGTTAAGCGGACTTGAGCCTGGCTATAACCGCTTGGCTAAAGTTGATAGTATGAGGCGCTATATTTACATTCATGGCACCCCTGACTCTGAACCAATGGGGCAGCCTTTGTCTCATGGCTGTATTCGGATGCGTAACAAAGATGTAATGGATTTATTTTCTCGTGTTTGTGTCGGGACGCGTGTTTTAATTAAAGAATAGTTTCTTTGATAGAGTAATAGTGAATATGAAGGAAAACAATATTGGCCCGCTGATGCTTGATGTGGCAGGGACTGAGTTGAATGAAGAAGAAAAACAGGTCTTATCTAGTCCGGTTGTTGGGGGAGTTATTCTCTTCTCAAGAAATTACCTGAACCCTGGTCAATTGACTAAGCTAATCTCGGAGATCCGGGAGTGCTCAAGCAATCTTATTATCGCCGTTGATCACGAAGGTGGACGCGTTCAGCGATTTCGCGAAGGGTTCACGCGAATACCGCCAATGAGGTCTCTTGACCGGGTTTATCAAGAGGATAAAGCGCAGGGCTTAAAGCAAGCTTTTGATCTGGGTTGGTTAATCGCGGCAGAGCTAATTGCATTTGATATTGATATCAGCTTTACGCCAGTATTAGATCGCGACCATGGTGTTTCTGAAGTAATCGGCGATAGAGCATTTTCCTGCGATCTTGAGACGATTACTGCTTTATCTTCATCGCTGGTTTCAGGTATGAAAGAAGCAGGCATGGCTTCTACAGGGAAGCATTTTCCTGGTCATGGAGCGGTTGTTGCTGATTCACATCATGAGATCCCGGAAGACAATCGTAGTCTAGAGCAGATCATGCAAAATGATACGATTGTTTTTGAGCGCTTAATCCCATTAGGGCTTGATGCATTGATGCCTGCTCATGTCATTTATAGCCAGGTAGATAATCAACCCGCTGGCTTTTCCAATGTTTGGATGCAGGATATTCTGCGAGGAAAGTTTGGATTTGAGGGGGTTATATTTAGTGATGACTTGTCAATGGAAGGTGCTAGTGTTGCAGGCAGCTATGTCGCGCGTGCAGATGCGGCTTTGTCTGCTGGTTGTGATATGGTGCTTGTCTGTAACAATCCAGATGCTGCGCAAGAAGTGAGGCTGCATTTGGAATCTTTGCTGCAGCAAGGTGATCTAACCGTCGATAATCAAAGACTCAAACGAATGCGCTACCAAGCAAGCAAAAAACTAAGTATCGAAGATGTTAAGGCATCTGAGGTATGGAAGACCTATAACAAATAGCATCTTAATAAAAATTAGGGGTGGGGTAGTATGAATTGGAATATTTTGAATACCTTCTTATTAAATAGCGGGCTCGAAAACTTGCTTGTTCGTCAAGTTGTCGAGATTTCGATTATTCTATTGCTAACCGGTTTGATTAGTTTCTTATCTAAAGTATTCCTTAAGCGCGTTGAAGCGCAGTTTCTTAAAACGCGTAACTTGTGGGATGACACTTTACTTCATTCTTCACGATCACCGATAGCTTTGGTTATTTGGTTACTCGGTTTGTCCTGGATTGCTTATAGTGTTCAGCGTCAATCAGGTGTTGACCTTTCAGTATTTATTAGTAATACGCAACAAATAATCATCGTTTTTTGCCTGGTGTGGTTTGTTGTCCGATTTATTTCGGGCGGCGAGAAGATCGTTGTTTGTGGCGAAAAGATGAAGCAGCCAATGGATGAAACAACAGTTTCGGCTATTGGTAAGTTATTGCGTGCAATTGTTATTATTATTGGCGTATTAGTCGTGCTACAGACCATGGGTTATAGCATGAGTGGTGTCCTAGCGTTTGGTGGTGTCGGTGGTCTCGCCGTGGGCTTTGCTGCAAAGGATCTGTTGGCCAATTTTTTTGGTGGCTTAATGATCTACCTGGATCGACCTTTCAAGGTTGGCGATTGGGTTCGCTCACCCGATAAGGAAATTGAAGGTACTGTAATTAAAATTGGCTGGCGCTTAACCACCATAAAAACCTTCGATAAACGGCCATTGTATGTGCCAAACTCTGTATTTACGAACATATCAGTTCAAAACCCGTCACGTATGAGCCATAGAAGAGTCTATGAAACGATTGGTATTCGATACGATGATGCCGCCGCGCTGCCTCGTATTATTAGCAATGTTAAGGCTATGCTATTGCAGCACCCTGAAATTGATACCACACAAACCCTTATCGTAAACTTTAATGCCTACGCGGCGTCATCCTTGGACTTCTTTATCTACACCTTCACCAAAACAACTGATTGGATTAAATATCATGAAGTTAAGCAGGATGTCTTAATTCGTGTTTACGACATTATTGCAGCCGAGAATGCAGAGATTGCTTTTCCAACCTCTACTTTGCATATGCCAGAGGCCTTACGCATTGAAGGTGAGATAAAAGGGCAATCGCCACAAGACTAATAAGATGATGACTCAATTGGTTAATGACTAGCCTTGAGCTTTAAGTGGGAATTTATATGTTAGGAATTATCGGTGGAACAGGCTTTGGTTCAATGTCGGGTGCTGAGCTTGTAGAGCAGCTATGGCCAAGTACGCCTTTCGGAGAAACCAGTGGCCCAGTTGTGATAAGTGCACTAAACGGGCTTAAGTTTGCGTTCATGGCGCGTCACGGTAATCCTCACCGTATTCCTCCTCATTTGATAAATTATCGTGCCAACCTCTTTGCCATGAAGCAAGCAGGTGTCGATAGAATTATCGCAATTAACGCGGTAGGCGGAATTCATGAAAAGCTCGGCCCGGGTAATCTTTCCATTCCAGACCAAATTATTGATTACACTTATGGGCGTGAACACACTATATATGATGGCATTCATTGCGAAACTGTTGATCATATCGACTTCACCAAGCCGTACTCTGAAACATTGAGAGCAAAACTTCTTCGCTCAGCAAGCGCGGTGTCATTTGATGTCTTGGATGGTGGAGTTTACGGTGCTACTCAGGGGCCGAGATTAGAGTCATCAGCTGAAATACTTCGTTGTAAGGCTGAAGGCTGCGATATGGTCGGAATGACGGGCATGCCTGAAGCTGCGCTAGCAAGAGAATTGGAGTTGGACTATGCCTGTATTGCCTTGAGTGCGAATTGGGCAGCAGGTTTGTCAGATACGCCTATTACAATGGCAGATATAAAAGAGGCAGTTTCGAAAGCGTCAGCACGCGTAAGCGAGCTGATTTTTCAAGATCTGGGAAGTTTATAGTCGAGCAATTAAGCAGCGGGTTCTGTTAGCTGACAATGTGTGTCACACAAATCCCGCTGCTGCAGTTAAGAGGTGGTATTCGGGAATGTTTGTTAGCTTGCTTTCTTAGTTAGTTGGTTTTGATACATTTCTCGAATTTGCTCTGCTGAGTACTTGTCTACAGTTATGTGGTTAAATTCAACTAGGTGTAATGCAGGGGAGCTTGGTAGTTCTTGATCAATTAACTCGGTGCCATTCGAATTTCTTGGCGCTGTATTTTGTTTCGCTAAACGACTTGCTTCTTTAGATGCTTTTGTTGTCATATCAAACCTTCCAGAGAGAAAACTTCTTAAGCGGTACATATAAAATATAAACTACCTTGGCTGGGATTTCACTTAATTTTATTCATAGCCTTAGACTATTAAGTTCTGATTGATAATAAGTATAAGCCCTTTGCACA
>NZ_LWGJ01001100.1:0-1631 GCF_001635845.1 Oleiphilus sp. HI0132
TCTTTTTGAGGCGGCTCGACATTGCGCTTAGCTTTATAGTTATTTAGGTAACTATAAAGCTATAGCTTTCTGAATATCAGGGTGAACACGACACCTGTTTCATCTTTACGGTTTCTGACCTTGAGCGTTGCTCGATGGTGATCGGCAATGATTCTGGCGACATGAAGCCCAAGCCCAAGATGTACTTCACCACCCTCCGAACGTGTAGAAGTCATTGGCGCAAAGAGTTCATTCATTTTTCCTTCGGTAATCGTTGGCCCATCATTCTCGACCTCAATCAAGGTTTCTAAGTCGTTATCGATCAAGCGAAGGCATACCTTGCCGTCATCTGAACAAAAACCAAAGGCGTTATCCAGAAGTTTATCGAGTAGTTGTTCGAGCCTAGAGCTTTCCGCCATCACCCACACCACTTTATTGGGTTGTTCGGTTCGTAGGCCCTCCCAGGATGAGCAGTAATCTTCTAAAAACTCGCTTAGGTTCAGGCTTGCTAAATGTTCATTTTGCAATGCATTTTCAAGGCTAGCCGCTTCAGTGAGCTGTTGTGAGATCTTGCTTATTTGATCAACCCCGGCATCGAGTTTTTTAACATAAGTATTATCTTTTAGTTCAGGCCTGTCATCGATTAGGTTCTCTAGCGAGGTTCTGAGCTTGTTAAGTGGGTTGGAAATCTCGTGGCGAAGTGTTTGTGGCATGCGTTCTAAAAACTGCGTATAGGATTGTTGCTGCTTAAGCAAGCTGCTGATGCTGCGTGACAAGTCCCCCAATTCATCGGGTGCTGTTTTACTAGAGATATTGTCAGTGCTGATGATTCGGCCTTGCCCGTCAATAGCATTGTGGGCACTGTGGCTTAATTTGGTGATGCGTTGGGCCAGAATGAGGGCATAGATAAACATCAGTGCGATGATCAGGGCAATGATAGCGCCGGTTTTAATTGCAATAGCTTGTAGTCTGGTTTTGTGTTGTTCAAGTACATGGCTGGCAGCTTCATCGATGACGACTAGGCCTATGGCTTTATTATCCTTAATGATTGGGTAACAGGTCGTTATTCTGGAGTCCGGAGCGTCGCCTTTCATATGCTGGTATTGCTGAACGCTACCCTTCAAGGCATTGTTTAGGCAGTCTTGATCAAGTTCAAAGCCGCCTTTGTCTCTTGCTGCAAAGGCCCACTCGCGGCCCCGGCGGTCGTAGATGCCTAAATGCGCGTAGTTGGACTTCAGCTGGTCAATGACTCGCTGTAGCTCTCTTGCATGAAGTTCTAGAGGGTTAAATTGACCTGCCAACTCAGACGGTAGTGTCGAGATAATTGCCTTGGGACCAAGGGAGGGCTGCTGGTCGACATCGACAACTGCAATATGCAGTTCTGCTCCTTGGGTATCTAATTGGCTTAGGGGAAGGCGAAATTCAACAACATAGCCTGACTCAGAACGTCGCCAAAAGCCTTGAATGCCTGTCTGGTGACTTTCGATCTCAGTACTGGGTGCGATACCGTATTCCCATTCATGATTACTGAAGTAACTCGCTAAGGGGCCTTCATGTTCAGCAGGAAGAATGATGCGTTCAATATGGCCTTCTGGTGCGCGATAACTTAAGCGAATATGATCACTATAATCGAGCCGAAGGTGGTTGCGGCG
>NZ_LWGJ01001101.1:0-1085 GCF_001635845.1 Oleiphilus sp. HI0132
CGTCACGGTTTTGGCAATTGATCGAACAAATTCCATATCGTGTTCAACGACCACGACGGTGTGTTCACCCGCTAAAGAGTTCAACAGCTCAGCGGTTCGTTCTGTTTCTTGTGCCGTCATGCCTGCAACCGGCTCGTCAACTAATAGCAAACGAGGCTCAGACGCGAGCAACATACCAATTTCCAACCACTGCTTTTGCCCATGTGATAAGGAACCTGCCAGCATCATACGGTGCTCTTTCAAGCCAATTGTTTCCAATACGTGGTCAATTCGGCCTATCTCTTCCGAACTAAGTGTAGAAAATAAAGTGGGCAGCACGCGCTTGTTTGTTTTTAGCGCTAGCTCAAGGTTATCCAGAACTGTATGCGCTTCAAACACTGTGGGCTTTTGAAACTTTCGACCTATCCCTAGCTGAGCAATCTCTGCTTCATCTTTTTCCAGCAAGTTATGTGTTTGACCAAAATAAACCGAGCCTTCGTCACATTGGGTCTTTCCGGTAATCACATCCATCAAGGTCGTTTTACCTGCGCCATTTGCACCTATTAAGCAGCGAAGTTCACCATCATTGATATAGAGGTTCATGTCATTCAGTGCTTTAAAGCCGTCGAAACTGACTGACAAGCCTTCGATATAGAGAATCACGTTCTTCGATACATCAACATGCACATCGTCTTCGCGCATGAAACTCCATACTTGGTCTCGACGCATCGTTTCTCGAGTTGTATCCAATACATTCATGATGCTGTCTCCCCGGTTTCTAATTTATTCTTCTTTAGCGTTCGCTTGTCTCTAATTTGCTCCATTAAGCCCATCAGGCCTTTTGGTAAGTAAAGCGTAACGAAGACAAACAAGGCACCCAATGCGAATAACCAACCATCTGGCATAATCGCGGTGAATTTAGTCTTCGCAAAATTCACTAACAATGCACCAATAACTGCACCAATCAAAGTTCCTCGGCCACCCACTGCTACCCAGATCACCATTTCGATAGAGTTAATGGGTGAGAATTCACCTGGGTTAATAATACCGACTTGAGGAACGTACAAGGCACCCGCTACTGCCGCAATCACAGCTGAGTAGACGAA
>NZ_LWGJ01001102.1:0-4736 GCF_001635845.1 Oleiphilus sp. HI0132
GTATATAAATTGGCTTTGAATCGCTATGGCTTCGGTGATAGTTAAAAAACTGAAAAAATACTCAATTATTAATGACAAAATTGATCTGAGTTATTGCTCTAATTTATTAATCGCTTTATCGTTTAGGCAGAATATAAAAGAATAGGGTGCACAATGAGTAGTGGAATGAATATGAGTACCGATGCAGGGAATATCTTTAAAAAAGCCTCTCTCTATAAAGGGGTACATAAGCAGATTCGACAAAAGGTGAGTCATACCATTGATATGCCCTCGTCGCTTTCTTCTGTGATTACCTCCGATTGTGTTAACGAGGCTGACCCAGAATCAGTTGGTATGACCAGAGAAGGCGTTGAGGCGATTTGGAAATCGGTGGAGGATATTTATAGCACTGCGTTGTACCCAGGCGTTTCAATTAGTATGCGCCGACGAGGAAAAGTAATACTTGATCGTGCGATTGGTCATGCGGTTGGTAATGGTCCTGACGCACAAGAAGGTGATGCTCGTGTTCTTATGCGTCCTAATACTCCTGTCTGTTTGTTTTCCGCTTCTAAGGCAGTTACGGCTTTTTTGATGCACCTGCTTTCTGAAGATAAACTCGTTCATCTGCATGATCCTATTAGCTTCTATGCACCGGAGTTTGGTAAGAATGGCAAAAAGAATGTCACGATTCACGAGGTCTTGTCCCACAGAGCGGGTGTTCCTGGATTACCGAAAGGTGTTCCCCCTGAAGTCTTGTGGGATAACGATGAAATCTGGCGCATCTTGTGTGAGACCAAGCCTCAGTCTTCAAAAGGCAACCGGTTGGCATACCACGCCTTGACGGGTGGCTATATTCTTGAACGTGTGGTTAGGCAGGTTACCGGAAAAAGTATTCAAGACTTCTTGGATGAGCGTGTCAGAAAACCGATGGGCATGAAGTATTTCCGCTATGGTGTGGAAGAGCGCTATGCTGATCGGGTGGCCGATAATCACGCGACAGGCGTTAGGCCTTTCTATCCTATTTCGGCTTTAATTGAGCGGGCATTGGGTGGATCGCTTGATATGGTTGAAAGTGTAACTAATGACCCACGTTTTAAAAAGGCGGTTATTCCTGCTGGCAATATTATGGGAACCGCAGAAGAGATAGGCCGCTTCTTCCAAATGCTGTTGAATAACGGTGTATGGGAAGGCAACCGCGTATGCCACCCAATGACGGTTAAGCGCTTTACTCAGGAATATTCCAGTATCCAATTTGATCAAACACTTATGCTGCCTATGCGCTACAGTGCTGGCTTAATGTTGGGCGGTGAGCCCTTCGGTATGTGGGGTAAACACAGCGCTCAATCATTTGGACATATTGGTTTGATCAATAAACTATGCTGGGCCGACCCGGTGCGTGATGTGTCGGTGTCTTTGTTGACGACAGGGGTTCCGATTGTAGCCAATAACATTCCGACCTTATTTAGGTTTATGAACAAGATTGATAAGCATTGCCCAAAGGGCGCGACAGTGAAATAGCTAAAACGCCACTCTGGAATCAACGGGGTCAGACTCGATTGAATTTCAATCGAGTCTGACCCCGTTGATTACTTTCTATTAGTATCGATTTCTATATAATGTCGGGTTTTATTTTTCGTCGGATTATCACCCAGCATGTCAGAACAAAACACTCCTGAAAAAGACACCGAAGTTAAGCACTTTTTACAGCAGGCTATCGAGCAGGACATTGCCGATAACAAGCATGGCGGCAAGGTTGTTACGCGTTTTCCTCCTGAGCCGAATGGCTTTTTACACATTGGTCACGCTCGTTCTATTTGGTTGAACTTTGGTTTAGCGAAAGAGTATGGCGGTGAGTGTAACCTTCGTTTTGATGACACCAACCCTGAAAAAGAAGAGCAGGCCTATATTGATGCGATTCAGGAAGATGTTAAGTGGTTAGGCTACGACTGGTCGGGTGAGGTGCGTTATGCTTCTAACTACTTCGACAAGTTTTATGACTGGGCTTTGCATCTCATCAATCAAAAATTGGCTTATGTTTGTCACCTTTCCCCTGCCGAAGCCAAAGAGTATCGTGGTTGGGCGACGTCTCCTGGTAAAGAAAGTCCTTATCGAGAGCGTACAGTTGAAGAGAATTTAGCTGAGTTCGAGAAGATGCGTGCCGGTGAGTACGATGAAGGCGCTTGTGTTTTACGCGCCAAGATCGATATGGCCTCACCAAATATGAATTTGCGTGACCCGATTCTTTATCGTATCCGTAAGGCTTCTCATCATCAAACGGGTGATAAGTGGTGTATTTATCCGAGTTATGATTTTGCTCATGGGCAGGAAGATGCCATTGAAGGTGTGACGCACTCAATTTGTACCTTGGAGTTTCAGGCTCACCGGCCTTTATATGAGTGGTTTACGGAAAACCTACCTGTTCCGAGTAAGCCTCGCCAGTACGAATTTGGTCGTTTGAACTTGAACTATACCGTTACCAGTAAACGTAAGCTTAAGAAGTTGGTGGATGACAGTGTCGTTTCAGGTTGGGATGACCCGCGTATGCCAACGGTATCAGGTATGCGTCGTCGTGGCTTTACGCCCACTGCGCTAAAAAGCTTCTGCGATATGATCCCTGTTTCAAGCAAGAACAATAGTGATATTGACGTGGCGATTCTTGAGCGAGCGATTCGTGATGATTTAAACGACAATGCTGCGCGCGCCATGTGTGTGATGAACCCTATTAAGGTGACGATATCTAACATGGCTGATAATAACGCCCAGGGTGCTGACGAATTGCTGAATGCTGCCTGTCACCCTAGTAAGCCGGAGTTAGGGAGTCGCAGTCTGCCATTTACTGAAACACTCTACATCGAGAAGAGTGATTACACTGAAGATCAAACCTTGTCGCGTAAGAAGTTCAAGCGCTTAGTCTTAGGGGATTATGTTCGCTTGCGTGGTGCCTACATTATCAAGGCCGAAGAAAGTGTTAAGAATGAGCAGGGTGAAATTGTTGAAGTGAAAGCTAGCTTGGTTGCTGACTCGGTAGGCAATAATATCGAAGGAATTAAGCCTCGCGGTGTTATTCACTGGGTATCTGCTGAGCAGAGTGTCGAGGCGGAAGTGCGTTTATATGACCGTCTTTTCAATCATGCTAACCCAGATGCGGGTGAAGAAGATTTTATGACGCATGTTAACCCTGAAAGCTTTAGTGTGATTAAGGCTTACCTTGAGCCTGATGCAGCAAAAGCGGAGCCTGAGGCGAATTTCCAATTTGAGCGAGAAGGCTACTTTGTTGCCGATCGATATGACCATAAGCCTAGTGAAGGTAAGGTCGTATTCAATCGCACAATTGGTTTAAAAGATAATTGGGCAAGCAAATAAGTAAGAGTAGATGGAGTAAAGAATATGTCATTGAAAATTTATAATACGCTATCTGCAGAGAAAGAAGTATTTAAGCCGCTTGAAGAAAACAAAGTCAAAATGTATGTCTGTGGGATGACGGTGTATGACTATTGCCATATCGGTCATGCTCGCGTGCTGGTCAGCTTTGACGTGATTACGCGTTACTTGCGCCACTCTGGCTACGACGTTACGTATATCCGAAATATCACCGATGTAGATGACAAGATCTTCGCCCGAGCGGCGGAGAATGGAGAGGCCTACGATGCTTTAACGCAGCGCTTTATCGATGCGATGCATGAGGATGAAGCGGCGTTGTCGGTGAAGTCTCCAGACCAGGAGCCGAGAGCGACGGCGCATATCCAGGAAATTATCGATATGATTCAACGTCTGATCGACAACGAGCATGCTTATGCTGCCGACAATGGCGATGTCTATTATGCGATCGATAAGTTTGAAACCTACGGTAAGCTAAGCAAGCGTAATACCGAAGAGCTGTTGGCGGGTGCGCGTATCGATGTTGAAAAGCATAAGCGTAATCCACTGGATTTTGTTTTGTGGAAAGCGGCAAAAGAAGGCGAGGCTAGCTGGGAATCCCCGTGGGGGAATGGTCGCCCTGGCTGGCATATTGAATGCTCAGCCATGTCGACTTGCTGTTTGGGTGATACCTTTGATATTCATGGGGGCGGGCCAGACTTAAAATTCCCACATCATGAAAATGAAATTGCCCAGTCTGAAGGTGCAACCGGTCAGAAGTATGTGAACTACTGGATGCATGCAGGCGCTGTTCGTGTAAACAAAGAAAAGATGTCTAAATCTTTGGGTAACTTCTTCACCATTCGCGAAGTCTTGGAAAAGTATCCGGCTGAAGTGATTCGTTACTTCCTAGTGTCTAGCCACTATCGTAGTCAGGTTGATTATTCCGAAGATAACCTGGTTGAAGCGCAAGCAACCTTGGATCGTTTATATCAGTCTTTACGTGGTTTGAGCGAGGCAGAGCTAAGTTCTGAAGCGCGCGTTGAGTCTTATCTTGAGCGCTTTAAAACAGCGATGGATGATGACTTTAATACGCCTGAAGCATTGGCCGTGATGTTTGACTTGGTTCGAGAGCTAAATGTTGCACGTACTGATGAAGGTGACAATGTTGCGGCCTTGGCTAGTACGCTTCGTTCTTTAGGTGAAGCTTTGGGTATTCTTCAATTAGACCCTGAAGATTACTTTAAAGGCGCAGCTTCGGCTGATGGTTTATCAAATGATGAGATAGATACTTTAGTTGTGGCAAGAACAGAAGCACGTGCGAATAAAGAGTGGGCGGAGTCTGACCGAATTCGTGATCTGTTGTTAGAGCAGGGCATTACCTTAGATGATAGTAAAGA
>NZ_LWGJ01001103.1:0-3593 GCF_001635845.1 Oleiphilus sp. HI0132
TGCGTCAGCAGCACTCAATTCAGGAAAGATCGTTACTTGCTCTGCATTAATCAACCTTGACTCGGTTTTTAGCTCAAGTCCCGTCTCGTGACCCGGTGCAACTTGATGGTGAAATAGATAGTTGACCACAACATGTTTTACCCAGCTAGAAAAGAACAACGCTGGCGAACTCCGGCTCAAACTAAACTCGCAAACAGCGCTATCCAGTAGGACTAGTGAACCAACTATGCGCTTACCAGAAAGCTGGAAGTCGATAACCAAAGTTGACGCTTCTTTCGCTAAAGCTCGCTCAATATAGGTAGATAAATCGACAAGTTCATCCTTCGCTTGAGCAAAGTAAGTTTCATCTAAAGGTGCTTTTGGCAGCCTCCCTGATAAGCGCCACTGATCAAAACACGCTTGTGTAAGCGTGTCAGAATCGACTTCCTTATGCATGTCCTTGACGACAGTTCTTAAGATATCACCCTTTAGTGCATAGATATCCAAACGGTCCAATGCAAAGGCTTCACTTTCTTCCAGATCATCTGGCAGTTTGCTAACCTTCAAACCAAGTATTTTCTGATAGTAGTACTTAAGAGGTGAAGACAAGGCGCTAAGCAATTCTTCCAAAGACAGACTTTGGATCTGTATTTCTGTTTCATCGTCTTCGACGAGTTGATCACTTTGAGGCTCAGCAAACATATCGAACTGATGTAATGGAGGCGCGTCTATTTCCAGAACATTGGCATTTGTTTCATCCTCTTCTCTAGACTCAAGTTCCAAGCCTCTGGAAAGGTCTTCCTGCTTTGGCGAAAACAGTGTCATCCAGTCCATGTTGTAGCTTTTGTCTAGTATTTTTTCACTGTGCGATTCAGAAACTTTTTCACAATAATAGTCGGAGTGAAAAGCTTGCAGGCGGTGCTGCTTGGTCCACAACTCCACTACATCGGCATCTGCTTCGTTCTCTATTTTAAAATACGTGCGGCAATAATCCTGTAGCTCACTCACTAGTACAGAGGGGTAGCGAATAGAATTATCGCTAATATTGCGACCCGTATAGCTGATATACAGATAATTCCTGGCACTCAGCAAAGCCTCCAGAAACAGGTAGCGGTCATCATCACGTCGTGAGCGGTCGCCAACTCGCCCCGGAGACCGTGCCATTAAGTCAAAGCTTGGTTTGTTTTCAGGCCTTGGATACTTTCCTTCATTCAAACCCAATAAACACACTAATGAAAACGGTACGCTGCGCATTGGCATCAGAGTACAAAAATTAATACGGCCAGAAAGAAATCGTTGCGAAACCTGCTCTTCTTCCAACACTTGCTTCACTTGCTGGGCAACGATGGAAAATGGCAAAGCTTTTTCATAGCCAGTAACTCTAAACTCATCACTTAAGGCTTCTAGCGCCTTTGCCATTGCCTGAGTAACACTTTCGTGCAAGGTATCCTGATCAAGCCATAAACGCCAGACATCTGCTATCGTAGCCAAAGCATCAAGGGGATGTTTTTCACCCGCTTGCATTGAGAGCGTTTGCTCAACAACGTCAATAAAGCGAACAAACTTACCCACCAATACCTGCTGATCTGAGCCGAACACCTCTTCCGGTATCACTTGTTCACCCGCAAAACTGGCGACAGGAACAGGCCCGAGAATATAGGCGCTTAGCAGGCGTTTAAGCGCTGCGAGCCAGGTTGTCTCGCCACCTGCGTCTTCTATATTTAATATCTTGTTACGATGCGTCTCAGAAAGCCCCCAACGAACATTCAAGACCTTGACCCAGTGATGAATACTAAGCAGCTCATCTTCATCAATGGAAAATCGCTGCCTGATTGCGGGAAAGTCCAAGCAATCTAATAGCTCGGCAGCCGTCATCCGACTTGACTCGAGTATCAATAGATTGCCAATACATTCCAATAAGGGTTGATGCCGATTCAAAGCCTGATCGGCAATAACATAGGGCAGGCTATGCGTTTGCCCATGGCGATCATAAACAAGGCGTGAAAAAACTGCCTCAATATAGGCGGCATAGTCTTCTATATCGGGCACCATCACAATAATATCGCGAGCATTTAAGCCGGGGTTTGCATCAAGCGTATTTAATAAGTAGTCGTGGAGAGCCTCAACCTCTCTTAAGTGGTTATGGCAACTTGCGAAGCGTATCGACTTATCGTCAGGATTCACACAATGGTGCTGGTTCTGCAGGTTCAAGATATCTGACTGAATTAAATTCAGCGCTGAATTATCTTCATCACCAAGATCATCGTAAAGCTCGGTGGCTAGATCAGCGAAAATTTCTTCTTGCATCAATAGCGACATATAATCGCGACCAAGCTTTCCCCATGACGCGAGCAAGGTGTTATGCTCAATAAAGTTTTCCGCTACCGTTTCAGCACTGACGCCCCGCGCAAGCAATGACTGATTAAGCAGGAGCTGCTGATACTCACTCATCACATCACCCCAGTAGTAGCGACAAGGGTTATTCACCACAACGTGTATATCAATGTGTTCAGCTAAAGCTTTGATAACAGCCAGCATTCTAGGAGGCAAGGCTGACAGGCCAAATACGAAGATTCGTTCGGGTAACTGAAGTTCCGCCCCTTTAGGTAGCGCTCTAATACAGGACTCCAGCCTGGTCAGCAGACTGGAACGATGCTGTCGTTGCGCCAAGGGCAAGTCAGGATAAACGCTACACCACAAGTCAGCCTGCCAAGCTTCCAATTCGGTAAATTGAGGACTACTGTAGTCTTTGGAATCCAGGCCGCTAGCAAGGCTCTTTATCGGCTTGCCTTGCTCCCATGCTTGCAACCATTCTGGGCGGTAGTTTTGATAGCCATCAAAAACGTCGGCTATGACACTCGCCATATCAAACACTAAAGACTGGGATAGCGCTTCATCGCCAGCGTTACCCAGCGCAGGCTCAGCACTCCCCTCATCAGTGTTTGGTGATAAGCTCTTGGCATAACGCCGTAAGCGCTGATATTCGGGCTGGGCAAGCTTACTCGGCAATTGTTCAAAAAGCTGCCACCTTAAATTCTGTTTCTCAAAGCCCTGTACTTGCAGAGGCTTCGGTAATAAGGCTTCAGCCAATTTCCAAATAAAAGACGCTGGCATGCTACATTCAACCATCGCAGAGATACCCAATTCTTCAGATATTTGCTGCTGAAGCCAGGTGCCCATACCGAAACTTTGAATAATCACCTTTTCCTGATCAAAGATTTTTTTCAGTGGTTCTCGTCTCATTATTTCAGCAATGATGAAAGCGAGGTTTTCAGTGCGATTCGAAGGGTAAAATTTAAGCATTAAATAATCAGTCAGATTTGAGAGTTGCGTGCGAAGAGCTAGCGCTATTTCTTTATTATCGTTGATACGTTAACTGAAATCATCAGGACTTTCACCTGCTTTTCGCGCTTATTTCAACTACGAGTCATCAACTTAATCGGCAAACTTAATGTAAGCTCTCAAGACATGAGCGGAAGTCCTTATTCATTGATATTATTGGATTTTTTGCTAACAAATAAAGTCGACGCCTGCATTGTTTTTTTGTATCATGAGAGTGTTTTTTGAACAGAGTCACATTTAAACCGTGAACAAAAAGCATTGCTTGTTTTCAA
>NZ_LWGJ01001104.1:0-4853 GCF_001635845.1 Oleiphilus sp. HI0132
TGCCAGTGTGACTTAAGGCATCAATAAAGTCTCTTTCTATCTGAGCTTGGTTTAGGTCATTATCTGTTTCGGAGTGCCATGTAATATTTAAGGTTGATAAGACATTTTTCGCTAGCCAATAGGACGTAGCTACAACCGCAACGGCGTTATTTAGCTTTACTATTCCTTTAACACCGGAGCTTAATTGCCTTGTAGTGGAGACTGACGCTAGTGTTGATTTAAATGTGGGGGCGTGAGTAATTGCAGCATAGTGCAAGTTTTCCAGCTCAGTATCGATACCATATTGTGCCTGTCCCTTGACGATGTCGTGAACGTTTAGGCTAGGGTTTTTGTTCCCTATAAAGTTAAATTCACTAGGTTTTTTAAGAGCAGGATTTTTAGGGGGGTGGAATGTGCTGGCCAGCTTACTCAAGTCGCCATAACTAATGTGCTTTCCTGTTTGCTGGTTTATAACTTGGCCATTTTTGGTGCTTAAACTTTGTTGATCAACCTCCCAAGTTTGGGCTGCTGCTTGTAGTAGCATGCCCCTGACACCTGCAGCCCCAGTTCGAAGAGGGAGCCATAGTGACTTGATTGAGCTACTTCCACTGGTTCGAAGTTGGGCATGCTTCGTGTCCGCGTCAGCCAGCTTGATTTCTATAGTTGACCATTCTAAATCTAATTCTTCCGCTATGATTGCGGGTATTGCATTAATGATTCCTTGCCCCATTTCGATTTTGGGTAAGGTAATGACAACTCGATTGTCTGTGTGAATACTTAGCCAAGCTTTTGGTGAAAATGCTAGGCTTTCAGTATTCCATTCATTACAGCCATTGAGAGAAATGCCAAGTGAAAGG
This sequence comes from Oleiphilus sp. HI0132, assembly GCF_001635845.1. Lineage (NCBI taxonomy): Bacteria > Pseudomonadati > Pseudomonadota > Gammaproteobacteria > Oceanospirillales > Oleiphilaceae > Oleiphilus > Oleiphilus sp. HI0132. Next base: position 837 of record NZ_LWGJ01001104.1, read on the forward strand.
CCTACACCGGCGCTAGTGGTTAGTTTTAAGAATTCTCTACGATTAGTATCCATAAGCTGGTATTCATAAACTATCTAAGGTTTGAAGAACATGAAATCCATATCAGAGTCTGCAAATGTAATTCGCCAATTTTTTATATCCTGTGCTTGCATTAGATTGCAGGCTTCACCTTTACAGTGAAGCATAAATAGATCACCATGAGGACGTTTTATAAAAAGTGACTTCTTCAATTCGTGTTCCATGTCCAGGTTGATGCCTTGATACATGATTGCATCAACATTTTTTTCTAAGGCTAACTTTTCACTTAGCTTGATTAGATCAGGGTAGTCTGAATCTGGAGCTAAGTAGTCACAAATTGCTAGAACCTGTTTTCCTTGCCACTCACTAATCATTGTAACCAAGTAGCTTGATAGGTTTTCTCCTTCGTATAGGAAGTGAATGTCGTAAGGGTGCTGTGATGGTGTTTCAATGTAGCGCCACTCAAAATACTCAGCATTCTTTCTAATGTTGAGTATTTTGAGATTATGTTCCTTGTTGTATAGGTATTCTAAATCCTTCTTATAATTCTCAACTTGGGATATCGGTTTTATCGTTTTTCTAGTTCTTACTAAGTGCTTTAGTCGAGTAAAAAAACGAACGCCCCAGGCTATTGTTGGATAAATTATAGTACCTTTTACCCCATGGCCTTGTTGGGTGCTAGAAAATCCTTTTGCTGTAAGAGGTTTAATATAGAAAGCTATATTTCCAAGATTGTACCAGTTCAATCTTGTAAACATCGCTTGAGCAGCTTGAGATATCCCTAGGCCTATAACGAAATCATGTTGATCCATGAGCTTTTTGATCAAAGCAACGCCTAGGCCTCTCATTCTCCATTTTTCATCGACCGAGAGGTCAATGGCACAGCACCCTGAGTAAACCTTATCGGCATAATTAACCGTACACTTTAAACCATACTGGGTGCCGACAACATCATTCCCGTCCCAAGCGATATATCGGGGGTTTTTGATGTTATTTGAAAATAGCCAATCGTTGTACTCGGGGGAGTGTCGCAAAGGGCTATTTACAAAAGCTTGTTTAAGGAATGAGTCGACACCTTCCGTTTCATTGTCTGTAACGGTTTCACGAATTCGATCCTTAAAACGCACGGCAAGCCTGTCAAAAACTTTTTGTTGATTGTTTTTCGTTTGGCTTTTTTTAGCACTCATCATTACCAACCCAAATCAACCTTGTCTATTAACTGTGCATGGAGGTGTAAATATTGAGTTGTTTTACGTTTGCTTTCAATATCATTGTAAATAAAGTCTGCTTGTTCAGTGCTCGTGTTTAATGCTTCTGCTAACTCTGATGATGGCTTTTCGTTGTTATAGAACCACAGCGCTACATCCATTTTGTTATATGGAAGAGCGAAGTAAAATTCGTCCTGCCCCTGGCTTAGGCTGTAGGTGTCGGTAGTGGGGGTGGCACTACAGATTTCTTCAGGCAGCCCTAGGTGACGAGCTAATTCATATACTTGTGTTTTATATAGGTGAGCAATTGGTTTGATGTCTGCTAAACCGTCTCCACCTTTGACAAAGAAGCCTTGATCATATTCAACTCGATTAGGTGTACCCACTACAGCATAGTTCAGCCGATCTGCATGGAAATAGTCCATATTTTTACGGATACGTTGCTTAAAGTTTGTTGCTGCTACAATTGTCAGGTACTCATTTAAACCCAAACGCTTTTGCTGCTGCTTGCCGGACGGGTCTTCAACGACAAGTTTGAAGTGGTTAATTTGTCCTTTAGCCCCTCCATCGATCACTATTTTATTTTTCCAACCTTCGCAATACTCTGGGAAGGTCTTTTTGATCGCTTGATCGCGCCATTCATAACAACCTATTGCTTCTAGTGCTGGGGCAATATCTTGAACTGTATACTCGATGCCGAGGTGCTCGGCTAGAGCTCTACCTCTCTCTAAGCTAGTTGAAGAAGAATCTGTTTCTGGCATTAAGATTCCAAATACTTTTTTCGGGCCAAGTGCACTGACAGCTAAAGCTGCACTAACTGAGCTGTCTATTCCACCAGATATTGCGACGACCAAGCCGCGACGGTGTAGCGTTTTTCGTAAGGAGTCTCTAATAAATCCCCCAATGCGTTCTACCTCAGCTGCATGGTCTAACTGGGTGTATTGTTTAAGTAGGTTTTCAACTTGGCTATTCATTAGTGATCTCTTCTTTCCGTAAATGAGTTATTTGCGCGCATTGGCAAAGCTTGCTAGCTCGTGACGTTTTATTTTTCCGCTACTTGTGCGAGGAAATTCACTGACCCAGAAAATTTCCTTAACTTGTTTGTGAGGCGGTAGATTTTTCCGGCAATGATAGCGGATCGGTTTTGGGTCTTCACCAAAGCCCTGTTTGAGAATTACAAAAGCAGCGATGACTTCGCCTAGCAGCTCGTCTTTGATTCCAGTGACAGAAACCTCGCTAACAGCATCACACTCCAGGATAACTTCTTCAATTTCTTCTGGGTGAATACGGTTAGCGCCAGATTTAATCATTTGTTTCTGGCGGCCTTTGATGTAATAGAAACCATCAATATCTCTGTAGCCCAAATCGCCGGTGTGTAGCCAGTCACCTGTAATTGTTTGTTCCGTAGCCGTTGGGTTGCTCAAATATCCTTGCATGATATTGTCTCCCTTGGCAATAAGTTCACCTGTCTCGTTTGGCCCCAATAGTTTGCCGCTTTCATCGCTAATCGCTAACTCTACATCAGGTATTGGGATGCCGATTGAGCCGGCTTTTTCTAGTAGTCTGGCTGGCGGCAGGTAGGTGAGCCTTGCTGACGCTTCAGTTTGTCCATACATGACGTAAATATCGGTGTTAGGTAGTGCCTCTAGTAACTCTTTGGTAGTCGTAACACTCATACTTCCACCTGCCTGGGTAATATATCTAAGTTGCGGATGTATTTTGGCAAAGCTAGTCTTATGTAAAAGAATTTGAAATGTTGAGGGTACACCAGAAAAACCCGTAATGCTTGCTTTGTTTAAGTCTTCAGCAATGAGTTTAGGGTAGAGCATTGACTGCCCTAAGCAAATACTTGCCCCAGCATAAATATGAGTTTGTAATACTGAGTTGCCGTAGCTGTATGTGAATGGTAATACGCAATAGGTGCAGTCGGTCGCACTTAAGCTCAGGTATTGGACAATTGATTGAGTATTAGCAAGCAGGTTACTATGAGAAAGCATGACACCTTTAGGGTCTCCTGTGGTGCCAGAGGTAAACAAGATTAGCGCGTTGTGCTCAACAGCTGGGATTACCCACTGGTCTAAGTCGGGTTTCGCTGCTTCCGTGTCTAATAATAGCTCAAATTCATTTGCCTCTACCTTGAGGTGTTGAACTGAGTTTTCTAAGTTTATTGCCAAATTATTTTTGGTGATGGCTAACTTCGCTTGAGAGAAATCCAGAATATGTTGAACTTCTCGAACAGCACTTTGGCTGTGCAGTGGAATAACAGTAATGTCTAGAGACCAGCAAGCATAAAGGAGAGCGATATATTCAGCGGAATTTTCCAGGCATATAACAGCTTTGTCGTTGCTAGGAATATTCAATGATTTAATCTTCTTCCTATAGATGTTAACAAGGCAAGCTAGCTGGTAATAGCTAAGATTCCTTGCTTCGTTAACACTATATGTTACGGCAGTCCGGTCTGGAGTAGAATGAGCATGCTTCGCCAGCGCACTTAATATGCTTGCTATCGTCATACTATGCAGATTTCTTAGAAATATAAGCTAGTAGGTTGTTGATTGAGTCAAGGTTTTCAGGAACCATCTCTTCATCTTCAACGGTGATGTTAAAATCATCCTCAAGCAGTGCAATGACTTCGAGTATTCCCATGGAGTCTAGAATGCCTTTATCCAAAAAAGAGTCATCATTTTTGAGTTCGTCTTGATTGTCTGTGAACATGTAGTTCTCAAGGATAAATGTTCTTAGCGTTGCTTCATTGCTCATAGTGTTTCCTAAATCTTAAATAAAAAGATGT
>NZ_LWGJ01001105.1:0-3111 GCF_001635845.1 Oleiphilus sp. HI0132
AGGCTCTTTTGGTGCCTGAAACAGCTTGTCATACTCATCTCTTGGTAAGGGCTCGAACTCTTCAGCTTCTTTGAGCGTCTCAACTCCGTAGAAGTACATCCTGTTTTGCCGACTATCCTTGCTCATGCAATACAAATGATTTAAAATATTCAGAGGTTCCCTAGTTTTCAAATCTATTTTTAAGTGCCTAGGTCAGCTATTGTTGATAGCTATTAAAAGTAGTTGATCTTACAAGGTTTTTCAATGCGCTGACGCATGCGCTTTACAGGGAGTTTCGAGATTATGTTTAAGCACGGGACATGGGTTCTGTTAATTGCGGTTTTGATTACTGGATGTACTCAATCTCAGACAGAAACTGTTGATGGCATAGGTTCGGTCGAAGGTTTTTCCCCCGCCACCCAGATAACACAAAAAATGAATCAGGCTGTCGAAGCGCAACTTCCCCTCAAAGATTCTGAAGATATCGCACAATCCAAACGAGGCTTCATAGCCACGGTAGAAGGCCTTCAAGTATCCGCCTCCGGAAAATTGGCCTGGAACACAAAGGCCTATGAGTTCATACAAGGACAAGCTCCTGCAACTGTAAATCCTAGTCTTTGGCGGCAGGCGGGACTCAACAACAGGCATGGTTTGTATCAGTTATCAGAGGGGATATATCAGGTTCGTGGTTTCGATCTGGCCAATATGACCGTGATTCGTGGAGAGACGGGCTGGATCGTGATAGACCCGTTAACCACAGTGGAAACGGCACGCGTGGCAATGAAACTGGTAAATGATCAATTAGGAAAAAGACCCGTTAGCGCCATTTTGTTCACCCATTCTCATATTGATCACTTTGGCGGTGCCCATGGCATTGCCTCTCCAGAACAAGTCAGCCAACAGCAACTTAAAGTGATCGCGCCAGAAGGCTTTATGGAAGAGGCCACCAGTGAAAATGTGGTGGCAGGCATGGCAATGGGACGTCGCTCTATGTACATGTACGGAAAGCGATTACCTAAATCTGAAAGAGGGCATGTGGGCTCTGGCTTAGGTAAGGAACCTGCGTTTGGTCAGTTCACTATCTTAGAACCCAATGTGCTGATTTCCGAGAGTGGTGAACGTCATGAGATCGACGGCGTGACATTTGAATTTCAGGTGGTATCCGGTTCAGAAGCACCTGCAGAATTTACTTTCTATCTTCCTGAGTTCCGAGCCTGGTGTGGCGCTGAATTGGTTTCGCGTAATCTCCACAACCTATATACCTTGAGAGGGGCTAAAGTGCGCGATGCTTTGAAGTGGAGCGGTTATATTCATGATGCCATTCAATACGCAGAGAAAAGTGACCTCTATTTTGGCAGTCACCACTGGCCGATATGGGGCAGTGAAAAACTGGTGACATTTCTTAAAGCTCAACGGGATACTTATAAATATATCCATGATCAGTCGGTGCGTTTATTAAATGCAGGGTATACGCCAACGGAGATAGCCGAACAGATTGAGTTGCCTCCGAGTTTGGCCAGTAACTTTTCCAACCGTGGTTACTATGGAACGGTAAAACATAATGCAAAAGCGGTTTATCAGTGGTATTTAGGCTGGTATGACGGAAACCCTGCGAATCTTAATCCGCTTCCTCCGGAAGAATCTGCGGATAAATACATAGCCTTAATGGGAGGGGCTGAGAGGGTTCTACTTGCTGCTCAATCGGCTTTTGACCAGGGTGAATATCGTTGGGTAGCCGAACTTTTGAATAAATTGGTCTTTGCTGACCCTGGCAACGATAAGGCCCGAGAGCTCCTTGCTAAAGCTTATGATCAATTGGGATACCAATCGGAATCAGCGCCTTGGCGAGATAATTATCTTACGGGGGCTTATGAGCTGAGACATGGTGGCCCGGATAAAGGCGTTGATGTGGCAATGATGGAGGGGGTTCTGAGAGAGGCACCTCTTGAGAACTTCTTTATATCAATGGCTGCCCGTTTAATTGGCCCGGAAGCTTTTGATAGCCATCATAAGATCAATATCACCTTCACTGACAGGCAGGTAAATTTCTATTTGTGGATTGAAAATGCCGTTCTGCATTTTGAACAAATTGAACCTGTCAGTGATGCGGATGCCACACTTAAGGTGACTCATGAGTTATTTCTCAAAATGGCCACTGATCAGGCTGGGATCAAAGAAACCCTGTTCTCGGATGATTTGACGGTGGAGGGTAGTAAGCTGGATTTAGTGAGTTTCTTCAGGTTGTTTGAGAAGCCGAGAGGTGTCTTTAATATCATTGAGCCTTAAGGAACTTACTTCTAGGTTCCCTAGAATAAGGCCATTTGATTATCTATTAGGCGATCAAAGTCCATCCCGATAAAGGGCAGAATGCCTTCCGCGATGGGCTTTAGCTGTTTCTCAATGTAGTGTTGGTAATCAATGTCTGATTCAAGATAGTCCAAAGGCTCAGGCCCGTTCAGGGTGATGATATAGTTGATCCAGCCTTTGTGTTGATACTGTAGTGGCTTGCCAAGCGCTTTGTTCTTTTCGTCGGCTATTTTGGCAGATCGAGCATGGGGTGGAACGTTTTTAACGTACTCTCTGAGCGGTCTTCTAAGGCGTTTTCGATAAACCAGCTGATTATCCCGTTCTCCATTCAGTGTGGCCGCCACGGTGTCTTTGATAAATTGGCTTGGGTCGCGATCATCAAAGACGATTTGGTAAAGATTCTTTTGAAAGTCTCTCGCCACGTCTGTCCAATCAGTGCGAACCGTTTCCAACCCTTTAAAGACCATTTCCGGTTGTTGATTTTTAACAACCATACCGGCATAGCGCTTTTTACTGCCCGCTTCAGAACCACGAATGGTCGGGCGTATAGGACGTTTAAAGCACCTTTTCACCCTTCGGATGAAGTAGCATACCCGAAATTGCTGCTCATTTTTATTGCCTAAGCCCCGGAATTTAGCTTCACAGCGCCCAAAGAAGGTCGTATTTTGGTCGATTTGACCGAAAAGTGCCTGGCGAATGGATCTTTAGCCGACAGTTGCCCCACCGGCCTGCCGCAAAGGCTGACAGTACATGGATTGAGAGCTTAGGAGCGTCAATTAAATAAACGAGTCTGCGATGGGCCGAACAGGCTGGGAGTCAGTGGTG
>NZ_LWGJ01001106.1:0-10859 GCF_001635845.1 Oleiphilus sp. HI0132
AGCGTTCAATCTGAGCCATGATCAAACTCTTCAGTTCAATCTAGTCGAAGCAAAAGCTTCATATACTTGCTCAAGTTACTTACTGTTCAAATAAATTGTACAGGTCGTTGACTTGATAATTTCTTAAGCAACATCCTCTCTAACAAGTTAGATCAGAGTGCTTTATCGTGAAATCATCTCAGCCAGCGCCCACACGAATTGCTTGGTTAATTTTTTAAAGAGCTTGCTTGAGATCCCTCAAGCGAGGCGCGTATTCTACAGCGTCTCATTTGCTTGTCAACGATTTTTTNAATTTGTTTTCGAAGAAATTTAAATTCAAAACCGAAAACCAAAACCTTTAACAAGCGAAGATAAATTACTGATTTTAATCACTTAATTTATCCTCTATCTCCTTCAAACTTCGCCGCTTTCGAAGCGGTTCGTCTTAAGGAGGTGCGCATTATATAGAGCTGATTCTTTAGGTCAACACCTTTATCAAACTTTTTTATAAATTAATACGCCAAAGACAGCAACCACTGCTGCACCCATTTTTAACCCCCTCTTTATAACCCTTCTTTATACTAATACGACATCAACCCACCTTCTAACCACCGATATATAGCCTCCATTTACCACCAAGCCATCCAAAACCGACCAACATCACACAAACTCAACCTACACCCCCCCTCTCAAAATATAAACATTAATAACATTCACATTTATATGCAACGTTTTTTTAGGCTTTTTCTATGATAAAACCTAACAACTGTACGCTCATGACTTTACAATTTTTTAGTTTGCAAACAACAACTTAAATAAGCACTTATTTCTTTAAAGAGACAAGCCTAGCTAGCGCTACATCTAACAGGCATATTCATGAGACAGAGTTCAAAGTTCTTTCATAATTTTACAATTTTGCGCTAACAAGCCCCTCAATATTCATTTCTATAAAGTCGCTTCATAAAAGCCAGACCGTGCAACAAGCTAACACCGATCGTTTATTACTTAATGTCTTTGAACATAAAGAGCCATGGATAATCAGATGCCAATAAGAAAACTGAGTATTACCTCCCTATCATTTATTGTTCTTCTCTACGCTCAGTTTTTATCTGCTGCGCCCGGCGATGCAGGTAATATCCTAACAACACTGACTATTAATAATGTAAGCGGTGATGGTCGAACACCTACATCCCCTCAAGGCATTACCATGCATGATGGCTATCTTAGGGTAGTCGATTTTGGCACCGATAGAATATACCGGGTATATCCTGAAGATATATATGATGACATGGGCACAAGTGACGTAGGTGACGACGTACTATTGTTCTCTGCAGGCGACAGTGATTTAAACCTTCCTCTTGCAGACACCGATAACCCACCAATAAATAGCGATGGCAACCCCATCCCTACTTGTGGCGCAACGCCTGCAGGCCAATACTGTGGCGGCGGCGGTCTCACTTTTGCTGAAAACTATTTATGAAATGCCAGCCCTATAACTGACGACATCATAAAAGTAGACCCGGTAGATGGTGATAACCTCGAATCGGAGAATGCACTCGCGTCACTGGCATTCCCATCACCCACCGACATGACATACGACGGTCATAGCTTTTGGGTCGTAGACTGGCAAACTAACACTATCAATAAAGTACGCCCTGAAGATGGTGCGCTTCTTTTGTCTTTACCAGGCCCCTCCTCTTTACCTTCATACCAATCTAACCCCTCAGTCACTAATGCTCGCCCTTTTGGTATTACCTGGGACGGTAGAGACTTATGGGTAGCTGACCAAGAAGAACTCAAGGTTTACCGCATTGACCCAAGCGACGGTAGCGTTGTTGACTTCTTTGACACACCAGGAGCTGACCCTAAAGGATTAAGTTGGAACGGCGAATATCTTTGGCACACAGACCAAACCACCGCTACGATTTACGCTATCGAAACAGGGGTTATCCCGTTTGGCATTACCGGCTGCTTTGAAAAGAACGGTGTAGCAGTCAATGCTGATATATTACTTAGCCAAACAGCTTTATCTGACCAATCAACTAGCACTGATATTGATGACTGCTTCCAGTTCACTGACTTCACCGCTGGCACACCAATCCAACTAAAAGCCAGTGAAGCTGGCGTTGATGAAAAACCTATCATTACTCTTGCCGAAACATCAGCGGGCTCAACTGACGTCACACTTATTGTTGGCGACGAATATTCCGAGCCCGGCTACTCCGCTTATGATACAGAAGACTTGGATTTGACATCTGAGGTCGTTACTAGGCCGAACGTTATCGATACTCCCACTATTATCGATACATCCGTACCAAACCCTACGGGAATACTAGTTGAATATGATGTCGTTGATAGCGCAGGTAACAACGCTGATACGGTATCTAGAATGGTCTACGTTCTAGAAGAGGATATCATCGCTCCCGTTATTACTCTTACTGGCGACGATCCGACATACGTTGAACAACTGACCAGCTATATAGAACCCGGCGCAACAGCAATCGATAATCGTGATGGAGATATCAGCGCAAACATTACTATTTCCGGAACCGTTGATGCAAACACTGCTGGAACTTACACCCTGTCCTACGACGTTTCGGATGCCGTTGGAAACATCGCAACGACTGTCACTCGTAATGTAATCGTCCAAGACACAACTATCCCTAGCATTACACTAAGCGGAGCTTCGAGTATCACTCTGGAAAAAGGCGACACTTATATAGAAGAAGGAGCCACAGCCACCGATAATGTTGATGGTGATATTACGGCTAATATCATTATCTCAGGAAGCGTCACGAACGATACGGTTGGAAGCTATGTCCTAAACTACGACGTGTCAGACTCATCAGGCAATGCAGCAGTAGTCGTTTCTCGCACAATTAATGTTGTCGATACCACTGCACCGATTATTACGCTAATAGGCGCCAGCCCGTATAATCAAGAATTAAACACCCGGTTCACCGACCCTGGCGCTACTGCATCAGATGTTCCAGGCGAAGACTTAAGCAGCTCCATTGTCGTCAGCGGTTCTGTTGATTCAAGCATTGCTGGTACTTACACACTTTCTTATGACCTAAGCGATGCAGCAGGAAATATAGCGACAACAATATCTCGCGACGTAATCGTTGCCGATACCGGCGCGCCAACGATCACCCTTCTTGGAAGCAACCCTCTTGATCACGAGCTTGGAAATGCCTACACCGATCCAGGCGCTACTGCATCAGATGCAATCGACGGAGACTTAAGCAGCAGCATTGCCGTAGCTGGAGATACCGTCAACCCGAACCTAACAGGCACATGCAATGTCACATACGATGTTTCGGACTCAGTTGGCAACGCTGCACCTACCGAAATAAGAACAGTAAACGTAAACGACACAACACCTCCAACTCTCATTTTGTCTGGCGACTCAACAGTTCTGCATGAATTACGAACCCCCTATACAGATGCTGGCGCAAGCGCAAATGACAATACCGATGGAGACATCACTACGAGTATTGTAGTCGGCGGAGATACAGTAGATAGTGATACCGCCGGTGTATATATCATCACTTATAACGTAAGTGATGCCGCGGGCAATGCAGGCGCACCAATCAGCAGAGTTGTTGACGTTGCTGACCGCACAGCACCGGTAATAAGCTTACTTAGCGCAAACCCTTTGGATCATGAAGTAGGCACCATATTCGTTGACCCTGGTGCAACAGCATCCGATATTATAGACGGCGATGTTAGTGCCGATATTGGCGTATCTGGCTCGGTTGACCCAAACACAATTGGCACTTATACACTTTCCTATAATGTCAGCGACTCGGCAGGAAACGCTGCAACGACGGTAGTTCGTACAATTAATGTTGTCGATACCGGAGTGCCGGCCATCACGCTACTTGGCGACAACCCCATTTTACACGAGCTGCAAACTACCTCTACCGACCCTGGTGCCACTGCAATAGATGCCGCAGACGGAGACCTTTCATCTAGTATTGTCATCACAGGCTCAGTCGACTCAAATACCGCTGGAACTTATACACTCAGTTATGATGTGACGGATTCACAAAGCAATGCTGCGACAACCGTAACACGAGACATTATCGTTGCAGACCGAAGCGCTCCACTCATCACTATTACCGGTAGTACTACAGTTAATCATGAGCAAGGCACTTTATATACAGACGCTGGCGCAACTGCTAGTGATGTAATTGACGGTGATATCAGTGCAAACATCGTCACAAGCGGTACTGTTGACGTTAATACTGCCGGTACGTATAGCATCAATTACAATGTAAGTGACGCTACTGGAAACGCGGCAACACAACTCACCAGAACCGTTATTGTCAGTGACACAACTATTCCGGTAATCACCCTTAACTCAACGAACCCGCTGGATCACGAAGTCGGCACAATCTTCGTCGACCCAGGCGCAACAGCCAGTGACAACACTGACGGAGATATCAGTACAGCAATTGGCGTTACCGGAACTGTTGATGCCAATACGCAAGGTGCATACACCCTTACCTATAATGTTTCTGACTCATCTGGTAACGCAGCAGCAACCGTAGTTCGAACTGCAAACGTCGTGGATACTGGAGTACCCTCTATTGCACTTATTGGTGACAATCCAGTGCTACACGAACTACAGACGCCATACACAGATGCTGGTGCGACCGCTTCAGATGCAGCAGACGGCGACCTAAGCGCTTCAATCACAGTGACTGGGTCAGTCGATCCGGATATCGCCGGAACTTACACACTTAGCTATGATGCAAATGATTCCCAAAGTAATGCTGCAACAACGGTAACCAGAGATGTAATCGTTGCTGATAGAACAGCTCCAGTAATAACGATTACTGGAGGCAGCACCGTTAACGCTGAACAAGGAACGGTTTATAGCGATGCCGGAGCGACCGCAACAGACATCATAGATGGCGATATTAGCGTAAATATCATTACCACTGGCGCAGTTGATACAAATACCGCTGGTAACTACACCATTCACTATAATGTTAGCGATGCCGCTGGAAACCCCGCTATTCAGGCGAGTAGAACTGTAATCGTAAGCGATACAACAGCCCCACTTATCACCCTTGCTGGAGCCAACCCCTTAGATCACGAAGTAGGAACAATCTTCGTCGATCCTGGCGCTAGCGCTAGCGATAATATTGATGGAGATATCAGTCTAAGTATTGGCGTCACAGGAACAGTCGATGCCAATACACAAGGCACGTATACGCTTACCTACAATGTATCCGATTCATCAGGAAATGCTGCAGCAACCACTACACGAACAGTGAATGTTGTGGATACTGGCGCACCAACCATAACACTAAATGGCGACAACCCTACCCTGCATGAACTACAAACCACCTACACAGATGCTGGCGCTACCGCTACGGATGCTGTAGATGGTAACTTAAGTGCATCCATCATCGTTAGTGGGACAGTCGATGCGAATATCGCGGGTACCTACACCCTGTCTTACAACGTTACCGACCTACAAAGCAATGCTGCACCCACGGTTACCAGAGACGTAATCGTTGCCGATAGAACCGGCCCCGTGATTACTCTACTTGGCAGCGCTACAGTTAATGTAGAGCAAGGCGCGACATACACGGATGCGGGTGCTACGGCATCAGATGCCATTGATGGTGACTTAAGCTCCAACATTGTGCTTGGTGGTGCAGTTAATACCAGCGTAAGTGGAAGCTATACCCTTACTTACAACGTTAGTGACGCCTCAGGCAACGCTTCGACGCAAGTCTCGCGAACTGTTATTGTTAGTGACATGACTGCGCCGGTAATCAGCTTAGTCGGCACAGACCCGCTCAATCATGAAGTAGGCACCATATTCCTCGATCCAGGCGCTATCGCCTCAGATAATATTGATGGTGATATTTCAGCAAATATTGGAGTTACAGGCTCAGTAGATGCCAACACTGTCGGCGCTTATATCTTGTCATATAACGCTTCTGATGCAGCAGGCAATGCCGCAACCACGGTTAATAGAACTGTAAACGTTGCCAATACTGGCGCACCAACCATCACCATGTCTGGTGCCAACCCACTTAATCATGAGCTAAATACAATTTACACCGACCAGGGTGCGACTGCATCAGACGTAGTCGATGATGACGCTACGCTTAGCGCAGCAATTGTCACCATTAACAACGTGAATGAAAATGTCGCAGGCACATACACGGTCACTTACGATGTGACAGACTCTGGTGGAAACCCTGCCGCACAACAAGTCCGAACAGTTAATGTCGGCGACTTTACTGCACCAATGATAACTCTAATTGGCAACACAACCGTAAATATTGAACTTGGCTCAAGCTATACCGATGCAGGCTCAAGTGCGACAGATAATATTGATGGCGACCTGAGCTCCAGTATTATTTCAAGCGGAACAGTCAACCCTCTTGCGACTGGAACATATGTAATTAGCTATGACGTAAGTGATGCAGCTGGGAACAATGCCGTACAGCTTACGCGAACAGTAATCGTCACCGATACTACCGCACCGGTTATCACATTACTTGGCTCGGCAAGCATCAACCATGAACAAGGAACTGCTTATAGCGACCGTGGCGCCAGTGCTACAGACAATACTGACGGTGATATCACCGCCAGCATCACTGTATCCGGTTTTGTCGATGCAAATGCCGCTGGCACATACACTCTCAATTACAACGTTAGCGACAGCGCAGGAAATAACGCAACAACACTAACACGTACTATTACAGTTGTTGATACAACGCTACCGGTATTGACCTTAAGCGGAAGTACTCCAACTAATCATGAGCAAGGAACAAGCTATACCGATGCAGGCGCATCCGCCAGTGATACCGTTGACGGAGACTTAACTGCAAATATCCTTGTCACGGGCTCCGTTGATGCAAATACTGCCGGCTCCTATATTCTTACTTATAATGTTAGCGATACAGCCGGTAACGCAGCCACATCAATTACAAGAACCGTTATCGTGGCCGACACGACAGCCCCTGCTATTACCATTATCGGCAGTTCAGCCGTCAACCATGAACAAGGCAGCACCTATACAGATGCAGGCGCTACTGCCTCCGACCTTATCGATGGCGATATGAGCGCTAGTATTGTTGTCACGGGCAGTGTAGATGTTAATGTTGAAGGCTCGTATATCATCAGTTATGACGTAACAGATGCAGCAGGAAACCCCGCGACCACCGCAACAAGAACTGTAAATGTTGGCGATACAATTGCACCAACAATAGCCTTACTTGGAAATGCAATTGAAAATCATGAACAAGGAACAAGCTATACCGATGCAGGAGCGAGCGCTAACGATAATTTTGACGGGGATATTTCTGCAAACATCGTTGTTAGCGGAACTGTCGATGTAAATGCGCCAGACACCTACATACTCAGCTATGATGTCAATGATGCCGCTGGTAATGCCGCTGCTACAGTTAATAGAAGCGTTGTTATCGCCGATACAACAGTTCCAGTCATTACAATCAACGGTAATTCTAACGAAACCGTTGAACAAGCTACCAGCTATACCGACGCAGGCGCGACGGCAAGCGACAATGTCGATGGCAACCTAAGCAGCAACATCATCGTATCCGGCGATACGGTTGATATTAATACAGCTGGGATTTACACCACTCGCTATGATGTCAGTGACACTGCGGGCAATAATGCTGTACAAGTAACACGAACCGTCACAGTCGAAGACAGTACTGCACCACTGATTACCCTACTGGGCTCCAGCCCGCTTAATCATGTTCAGCTCACACCTTATACCGATGCCGGTGCAACAGCCTCTGACAGTGCTGATGGCGACATTACTGCCAGTATCACGCGAACAGGCGATGTAGATACCAATATAATTGGCACTTACCTAATTTCTTATGACGTAAGTGATGCTGCGGGTAACGCTGCAACAACAGTCTCACGCACAGTGAATGTAACAGACGGCATCGCACCAACAATCACTCTTCTGGGCAACACGATTGTCAATCATGAACAGAGCACCTCTTACACAGATGCAGGCGCAACAGCTGACGATAACCTTGACGGTGATGTCACCACCAATATCGTACTTAGTGGAGCTGTTGATGTTAATACTCCCGGAACCTACGTGCTCAGCTATGACGTCAATGATGCCGCGGGGAATGCTGCAACGACCGTTACTAGAACAGTCATCATTGCCGATACAACTATTCCAGTCATTACGCTAACAGGCAATGCAGCTGAAACAGTTGAACAAGGAACGAGCTATACCGACGCTGGTGCAACAGCCAACGACAACGTGGATGGCAACCTAACTTCCAGCATCGTCATAAGCGGTGATACCATCGATGCAAATATTGCAGGCATATACACGATAAGATACGACGTCAGTGATACTGCCGGTAATGCTGCTCTAAAGCTTAGTCGCACAATCACTGTTCAGGATACAACGATTCCAGTGATTACACTTACTGGCTCCGACCCGACCAACCACGTTCAAGGTACTGCTTATAATGATGCCGGCGAAACGCCTCTAGACAGCGCTGATGGAGACATTTACGGCAACATAGCAAGGACAGGCTCTTTCGATATCAACACGATTGGAAGTTATGTATTAAGTTACAATGTTAGTGACGCTGCCGGTAATGCCGCGGCTACAGTTACTCGAACAGTAAACGTAACGGACGGCATCGCTCCTGTAATCACCCTTGTAGGTGACTCAACCATTGATCATGTTAATGGCCAGTTATTCACTGACCCTGGTACGATAGGATCAGACAACCTTGACGGAGATATTAGCCTCAACATTACAACAGGCGGCTTTGTCGATATTAATACCGATGGCACCTACGTCTTGAGCTATGACCTTGTCGACGCTGCTGGGAATGCCGCTATAACCGTGCAAAGAACCATTAATGTTGTCACCCCTGCTGCAATATTTGTCGAGGCCGAAACGGGCACAATCGGTGATGGGCCAGATGTAGAAAGTTATGGCTCAGGCTTTACCGGCTCAGGTTATATCAATATAAGCTTGGCACAGGATGGAGATTACATTGAGTTCTCGGATATTCAGGCGTTCGCCATCCCTTACAACCTAACAATCCGATACGCTTCATCAAATGATAGCTCTTCTTTCGATATCCTTGTGAACGGTAGCGCCGCTGGTAGCATCGCTCTTTCTGCGACTGGTGATAACGCTCTCTATTTGGATTCAGCTGCTTTGCCTGTCACGCTAGTATCGGGCGCTAACACCTTGCGATTCAATATACTTGTCGATCCAACCGATAAACGAATCGACTCGTTTACTCTAACGCCGCAATAGAATGGAGATTAAAGCTTAAGGTGAAACTATGTTGAATCGATTTATTTACGCTGCTTGTCTACCAATATTATTAAGTGCCTGTGATGGCGGTAGCAAGCAATCGAGCACTGAACCAGCGGATATCAGAACAGGCAGTTTTATTGATAGCCCGGTATCAGGCCTATATTATGAAACAGAAACACAGTCAGGCATGACGAATGAGCGTGGTGAGTTTTCTTATAGCGATGGCGAACAGGTTAAGTTCTCTATTGGTGGAATCTATCTAGGTACATCAGAAGCACAGGAACTTATCACGCCTTTTGATCTATCCGGTTCCGCCCCGCTAAACAGTGAAAAAAGTATCATTACAAGTCTGCAAAGCACCGACATATCCAGCTTTGACCGCGTCATCAACATAGCGACACTCCTTCAGGCACTCGACCAGGACGGCGAGCCTGAGAACGGCATAGACCTTGGAAACGCTCACACAGAATTAGAGCTTTCAACAATCAATTTCTATGTAAAGGCCTCCCAGTTTACCGAGCAAGTCGATTTTAAAGGCGTTCTATCGCAACTCAATATCGAAAGCCACAGAACCTTCACTCAAGCAGCCCAACATCTTTATGAAAACCTCGATATCAGTATCGAATCAAACCTTAACTCTGCAGTTTTATCGAATGAAGGTAAGTTAGATAAAACCCTCGTTCAGTATTCATACAGCCAAGAGCGGCTTCTAACAAGCCAGGAAACAGACTTCAATAACGATGGAACTGTCGACAAAACCATTCACTACAGCTATGACAGTCAAAACCGTTTAACGCAAACATCTGATAGCGCGTCAAATACAGTTGAAACAATCAGCTATGATGATGACGGTAATATCCTGAGCAAAGAAATAGATAGACCTGAAGACGAACTCGATATATTGCAATCCTACACTTACCAAGACTCTCTACTGTCAAAACTCGAAACTGATTTGGGGAATGATGGCACAATAGATATTTTGGCAGAATATCAATATGACACCGAGGGCAATGTTATTCTGTATACAGTCAGTCGCAATAGCGAACTTGCTTCAAGCGTCTCATATACATACTCCGGAAACAGGCTTAGATCTCAATCTGAGGATAGTGATAATGACGGCGAAGCAAACTCTTCAATCAGCTATAACTATGACTTAAACGGCAATATCCTAAGCCAGCATAACATTCGATCCAACCAGGAAAACACTCAAACTTCTATAAGCCGCTTCAGCTACGACAGTAACAATCGCCCAAACCGCTACGAGCGTGATGATAACCAGGACGGCACACCAGAATATATCGAGTCATATCAATATAATAATTTGAACAAGCGGACCGAATACAAAAAAGACCTCGATGGCGATCGTGTTTGGGATTTTGTAGCCCAATATGATTACGATATCAATGGAAACCGAACACAAATGCTTGAAGATAGCGATGGCAACGGCATTGTCGACAAGGCTTGGTTTGCAGACTATCAGGCAGCATCATTTGACAACGCCTGGGACAGAATTATCGAACAACTCTGAGCTAATTAAAGATTCATAATTCCTTTTAAAAACCTGCGATAA